>JBGSRB010000183.1:0-5345 GCA_041737735.1 Anaerolineae bacterium
ATGAACGCTGGCGGCGTGCCGTCGGAAGCGCAGGAGCAACCCACCGATGCTGACGCGCCTGCACCGTCACCCGCCAACCCGATCCGGACGGTGGGCGGCAAGACCTTCCTGTGGCAGGCGGGCGTGTGGACGGACACCACCTACGAACCCGACACCATGACGCCTGTCGAAATCGTGTTCTTGAGCGACGAATACTTCGATTTGCTGCTGGAATTCCCGGAATTGGCGGAGTATTTCGCCATCGGTGATGAGGTGATCGTGCTGTATGAAGGCGTCGCTTATCAGGTGACGGCGGAAGGTTAACAGCGTTCACTTAGCGGGCGCTGACAGTGAATGGTGTTCACCTTCACGGTGTTGACAGTTAATGCCATTCACTTTCGAGGCGCTGACAGTAAACGCCATTCACCTTCGCAGGTTTGACGGTGAATGGCGTTCACCTTGAGGATGGGCGCACGCATACAGGCTTCAATCGGGGGCAGACAACACAGGTCTGCCCTTTTTGATTCACCAAAACGGTGATGCTCAGTTTGTGGATGTTCTGAATTTACATCGAACCGCACCAACGCAACCGTCCGTCCAACATGCGCTCATACTTGTGGGTGATCTTGACCTCACCACAGAACAAGTTTTTGGCTTCGCTTAAGTCGAGCGTGAGCAACGCCACTTTTAAGGTTTCATCGGTCAGATCATCGCCAAAGTGATCATGCAGCAAACGCAGAATCGCACCGAACGCCGAATCATCATCGATTTGCGGGCGCATCTGCTTAAAGCCCTGCATGATGGTCGTGAAGCGTTCATATTGATCGCCCACACCACGCGGATTGTTGGCATAGGCGGTGATCGAGGCGCGCAGTGGTTCGAGATCGATCATAGCGCCCAAAGCGTACTGAGCGGAATCGTTGGGCTTCGACCACAAGCGCGCTGTTTCGAGCAGCAGCCGCACAACAGCAGGGATGGTGGCGCGCACATCGGCAACGGTGAGGGGCAAGCTGCCGATCAATTCATCGGCGAGATTCGCAGCAATGGCTGAAACTTCGTCGCGCAGCATGGTCAGACGCGCGTTCGCGTCGGTGATGTTGAGCCGTTCCAGCGCCCACGTGAGCGCCTCAAGCGGGATCAGCAAGCGAAGCGCCCATGCGGGATGCTCGCCATCATCACGCAGCACATTTTCCAGCGAATAGGCGCTTTCGTTGAACAACTTATACGCCGACAACACATATTCGGGACCCACAAACAGCGCGCCGCAAATATCCGCGAAGGTTTCTTCGAGCCACTGCAACCAGATGGCGATCAACGCATGGACGCGCGTGTACCCGGCAGTATCGACGGCGCTGCCTTTGAGCGTGTTGAGGAAGTGGGCGACAACAGCATTTCTCAGGTTTTCATGCACGCGCTGATACTGGTGCAGCGGAACAGCATTCCAGTAGATGAAGTGTCCCAGTTCATGCGCCAGCGCGCCCCGCCCGGCTTTAATATCATTGACGAATTGCAGCGGCATGGACAGCAGCGGACGCGGCGTAAAGGCAAAGCGGCGAATGGCATAGACTTTTTCAAAAAAGGTGACGGGCTGCACATCGGGCGGTTTGACGCCCAAAAAGCGCGCGTAATAGTCGGCGGCGATGATGTTGGCTTCGTTCAGCGCCGTGGCAAAGGCGGGCATGGCGCGCTGTTCGCAGGCGCGGCTGATGTTCGCCCACTCGTGCTGCAAGCGGCTGGTGATCTGGCTGAGATCGTGACGCATCACCTCCGGGGAAACGGCTGCCTGCATCATCTCGCTAGTGCGCGCGATCGCCGCATCAGGGTGGGCGCGCAGCGCGAAATAGGCGAAATAATCACGGGCGAACTGCGTAAAATCCGCCAGAAGCTGGATCAAAGTCGTATTCGCGTTGTTCGCTTGCAGCGCCAACGTAAATTCCGACGCCATGCCGATCATCGCTTGCAGGCGATAATCCATATCAACGATCACACCGCTGAACGCCTCGAAATCGGCGCCAAGCTCAGGCGACTCGACCTCGACATGCTCAACACCATCATCACCAGCACCCGACGGGGGTTGTGGGCGCGGCATGGACTGACGTATCATAACCATCGTAAATTTCCTTTGCAGACTATATTTATTTGGATTGTATACTTATTTTGTTTTCGACACTGATCTCAATTTTATAACGTGCAACCCACCCCCCAAAAATGCGTAGTATGGATCAGCAGCGCGCCGTAAACCGCCTGCCGCATGGTAGAATCGACATAACATTCGACGATGAGAGGAAGGTTGAACCATGTCGGCATGGTGGGGAACACGACAAAATGTGGCACCGCGCCTGCGCTTGGAGGTCGAAGCCATGCGCGCCGCGTTCGATAAAACATTTCGCTTGGTGGTGCCAAAAGGGAATGAGGCGCTGCATTGGGTGGGCGGGGTCGAGTTGAATCTGGCTTATTTGCGCCAACCTGAACATGAGTTGAAAATTGTGTATCCGCCGAATTATCCGCTGCGCCCACCGGAGGCGTATGTGTTGAAGCCGAAGATTTTCAGCGAGAAGCATCAATATGAAGATGGACAGTTATGCTTGTTCAACCCGAAGGACGGCGAGTCTTACGGCTGGAATCCGAGCCGTTCGACGGCGGTGACAGTGGCGGGATGGGCGATTCAATGGTTATATGCTTACTATACATGGCGGGCGACGGGCGATTGGCCCGGCATCGAAGAACGGGTCGATCCGAACACGCCGCTGCCGCCGCGCCGTCGGAGGTAATTGAATGATGCGACTGCTTCGCGGTTTGCGGGGCGATTCGCCCGTGCCGAATTTAGTGGTGGCGCAGCGGGTGTTGCAGAAAATGGCGGCGGCTGCCGCGCACCACATTGAGGATGAAACGGGCGAGGCGCTGGTCGGCTTATTGTCGCCCGGTGGCTTCGATGGCGGCTTGCCCACGCTGTACCTACTCGACACGATCTCGCCGGATGAGAGCGCGATCCGCATGATGCACACGTTTCAGCAGGGCGACGAACGCCAAGATGAGGCGATCTTCTGGCTGCAACAGAACTGGCAAACTGAACGCACGCGGCGCAAACGCGGCAAGTTCGATGTGCCGCTGCGTTATCTGGGCGATTGGCATAAGCAGCCGGGCTATATGATTCAGCCATCGGGCGGCGATTTGCTGACCGCGCTGGATTGGATCGATGATCCCGAAAACAACATGGAATTTCTGCTCGCGCCGATCGTCACGCTGGATCATCCGCACACGGTCGGGACGGGGATCGGCGTGAATTACGTCATGGTGCCGAACAATGATGGCACTGCCTTACGGGTTGATTTCTGGTATATCGACCGCGATTGGCGCGTGTTCCTGCCGATTGCGCCCGTGGTGTATCCCGATGATCAACTGCCCGAACTGACGCCGTATTCGTGGCGGATCACGGATGAGGCGCGCTTCATGCGCGAGATGGCGCGCTTGAAACAGGATGATCTGTTCGTGTCGATGGTGATCTGGGACGCGGATAACACGCCGCCGCTGGAAGTGTGCTTTTTGGCGGCGCGCATGGGCGCGGATAAGCTGCTGATCGCGGTGACGCCGCACGATTATCCCGCCAGCGCGCCGAGTGTGCGATCCGCGCCGTTTACGCAACTGCGCGCCGACGCGGATATTTATCAGGTGTTCAAGGAATGTTGGGCGAAAAGCGAACCCGTCAAGCTCGATCTGGCGTGGGCGCCGGACATGCTGCTGGGCGATCTGATCGCGGCGGCGGAAACTAAGCTCGGCATCGTGCGCCCGCCAACGGTCGCGCCCGCATCCGCCGCGCCGGAAGATGAGGAAAACGGATCATGAATTGGGATCGGGTGGAACGCCTGTTGGGTGCGGGTAATCTCGCGCATTTAGCCGAGCAGCGCGTCGGCGTGATCGGCTTGGGATCAGGCGGGGGTTATGTCGCGCTGGCGCTGGCGATGGCGGGCGTCAAACGCTTCATGTTGATGGACGACAAAGCGCTGGCGGCGCATAACGTGGTGCGTCATGTGGCGGATCTGCGCTATGTGGGCTGGAACAAAGCCGAAGCGGTGGCTGATCTGATCCGGCAGCGTTCGCCCGATGCGGCGATCATCACGATTGATGGGCGCGTGCAGGATCATATGGATACGCTCGATCAACTCGATCTGGTGATCGTGGGCGTGGATAACGAGCCGTCGAAATATGCGATCAATGAGGCGTGTCTGGATCGCGGCTTGGCGGCGGTGTATGCGGGCGTGTATGAACGCGGCGAAGGCGGCGATGTGGTGATCATTCGGGCGAATGAGGGTCCCTGTTATGCGTGCTGGGCGCAAGAATTACGCGACGGATTAATGTTAGCCCAATCCGCTGATGGCGGCGGGCTGGATTATGGTATGATCGGTCAAGATGGCACGCTCGAAGCCGAACCCGGGTTATGGATTCATGTGGCACGGGTGGCGGGCGCGCAAGCCGATGTCGCGCTGAATGAACTGCTGCGCGCGACGGATATGCACCGTCCGCTGCCGGGCAACACGGTGATCCTCGCTAACGTCGAGATGGAAATCGTCGAAGGCGAAACCAGCCTGCCGCAATCCGCAATTTGGGCGACGGTCGCGCGTGATCCGCAGTGTTTGGTGTGTGGGGCGCGGTCGGCGCTGCACGATGAGGCGCAAGCGCCGTTATCACTGGATGACCTGACCGCCGCCGCCGGGATCGACTTAAGCGAGCAAAACGAGCAAGAGGATGGCAACCGATGAATGATCACGATGAACAGCGTCCACCCGAAGATGCGGTGAGCGATACACCGAACACGACTCCGAACGATACTGGTTTTGGCGAACGGCTGGAACGCCTGGGCGGCGAACCCGCGCCCGTGATCACGCCGGAAGAATTCGCGCGTCTGCAAAAAGCGGGACAGGTGCATATCGATGCGCGCGGGCGCGTGCGCACCACACGCCCGAACGATGCCGAAGCGGGTGTCTCACTGCGAAAACGCCGCGCGTGGTATGGCGGCTGATCCTAGTTGTGAAAGGATGCGCTTGAGCGACGACGCACAAGCTCGACATAAACCCAACGAGTATGCCGCAGCGCTGACGCAACTTATGCGTGAACGCGGCGACATCACCGACGAACGCATCGCGGCGGCATTTACCCATGTGCGCCGCGATCATTTTCTGCCGGGCATCCCACTGGCGGCAGCTTACCGCGATGAGGCGATCCCGATCAAGCGCGACAGCGACGGCTCGGTGATTAGTTCATCCAGCCAACCCTCGATGATGGCGCACATGCTGAATCAGCTTGATTTACGCCCCAACATGAATGTGCTGGAGATCGGCGCGGGCAGCGGCTATAACGCGGCGATCATG
>JBGSRB010000189.1:0-12237 GCA_041737735.1 Anaerolineae bacterium
GCGGCGCGGGATAATTCGGCTGCGCGGCTGGCGGCGGAGCATCGACGCGCGGCTGCGTCACGGGCGCGGGGCGCGCTGGATTCACCGTATCATCACGCCCGCGATCGCGATAACTGATCAAAATATTACCCAACTGATCCGCCATGCGGTAGCGCGACGCGGGTTCTTTGCTCATGGTTTTGTAAACAATGCGTGCCAGATTTTCCGGGATCGACGGGGTGATCTCGGTCACCAACGGAATGCGATCTTTAATATGCGCCAGCGCCAATTCCTGCTGGCTGGCGCCACTGTAGGGCAGTTGTCCGGTCAGCATCTCGAACAACACAATCCCAATCGCATACACATCCGATGCAGGCGTCGGCTTCTCACCGCGCGCTTGTTCCGGCGCGAAATAATGCGGGCTGCCCCACACCATCGACTGCCGTTCGACCGGCTGGGTTTCGCTGAACGCCTGCGCGATGCCGAAGTCGGTCACTTTGACCAGATCATTGCGCGCGATCAAGATGTTCTGCGGCTTTACATCGGCATGAACCAACCCAGCACGATGCGCGAAGCCGACACCCGCGCACATCTGAATGGCGATGTTGATCGCGCGATCAATCGGCAGCGCGCCATGCGCCTTGATGATCTTCTTGAGATCAAGCCCTTCGATGAACTCCATCACGATGTAATGGGTTTGTCCATCGCTGCCCACATCATGCACCGTGACGATGTTCGGGTGCGATAAATTTGCCACGCTGCGCGCTTCATTGCGAAAACGCGCCAAAAATGCCGGATCGCTCGTCAAACTCGGACGCAGAATTTTGACCGCTACCGTGCGCCCTAAAAGCTGATCGGTCGATTTATAGATCACCGCCATGCCGCCGTTGCCCTGCACGGCAACAAGGCGATAACGGTTATTGAGGACAATTTCGCTCATTACCGAACGCTTTCTGCTTTTATGGTCGCATCATCGGATCGAACAGACGTCGATATTCTAACAAAGCACTGCGATCCGTCATACTCGCAATGTAATCCGCGATAACGCGCGGCTGATCGCGCGTTTCCAGTTCGCGCTGCCATGTCAGCGGCAGTTGGCGCGGTTCATCCATCAACGCTGTGAACATCGCAGCGATGAAATACTCGGCGCGCTGCTTCATGCGCACCACGCGCGGGCTGTAATACATATTCGTGTACAAAAATTCGCGCAGCGCCCGCCGCATTCCGTCGATCTCGGCGCTGTAAACCACCAGCGCGCGATCTTGCGCTTTGATTGCAGCCACCGACTGCGGATCAACCGCCGCCAGCGCCGCGCTGGTCTGGGTCAGCACATCATCCACGAACACGCCAACCAATTCGCGAATGAACTCGTGGCGCATTATTTCATCCAAAGCGCTGCCGTGCCAGTTAAGTCGTTCGCACAGCAAGCGCCAGATGGCGAGATCAGCCAAGTGCGGCGGCGCGATGATCTCGGAGTTCAAACCGTCGTCGAGGTCATGCGCGGTGTACGCCAATTCATCGGTGAGGTTCGCGATCTGTGCCTCTAAACTGCCCTGCCCGCCGTTGTCGTCGTCCAGCAAATGCAGATGATCGCCGCCTTTGGTTTCATGTCCGGCGATGCCGCGCAGCGTTTCGCGCGTCAAATTCAAACCGGGGAAAGCGGGATAACGACGCTCCAGTTCGGTCACGACGCGGAAACTCTGCGCGTTGTGATTAAACCCGCCATGATCCGCCAGCAGTGTATTGAGCGTATCTTCACCCGAATGACCGAACGGCGGATGCCCCAAGTCGTGCGCTAGACAGATCGCTTCGACTAAATCTTCGTTCGCGCCCAAAGCGCGCGCCAGCGTGCGCCCGATCTGCGCGACTTCGAGCGTGTGCGTCAGGCGCGTGCGGTAGTAATCGCCTTCATCATTGGTGAACACCTGCGTTTTATATTCGAGCCGTCGAAACGCCGCCGAATGCAGAATGCGGTCGCGGTCGCGCTGAAACGCCGTGCGATATGCCGACTCTGCCTGTTCGTAAATCCGCCCACCGTGATCACGACTCAGCAGGGCATACGGCGCTAAGGTTGCGCGCTCGCGCGCTTCCAGTTGTTCACGGTTGAAGATCATGTGTCACCATTTCGCTTCATACAGCGTAATCGATTGTAACACAACCCACGCCGTCGCTCATGAAATACACGGTTTATTAACGACTGCAAATGCAGCATAATGTAATTTCGCACGCTATTTCTGTGCAACGATCGACCCTGAACAACCATCAGATTGCACCATCATCAACCTTTTTTTCGTTAGCATTTACTGTATATCAGTGAATATCACTTGACAAAGGCGCTAAATCATGAAATATTCATCAGAAGAAATGGACGACATCGACAAGGCGATTTTGACCGAGCTGCAAGCGGATGGCAGCATCAGCAACGCTGAACTTGCCCGCCGCGTGTCGCTATCGCCACCCGCCATTCACGCGCGCATCAAGCGCCTCGAAGACGCCGGATACATTCGGCAGTACGTGGCGCTGCTCGACCGTGAAAAAATTGGGTATGACATGCTGTGTTTGGTCAACGTCACATTGATGATGCACCAGCGCGACAACATCGACGGCTTCCGCGACACGATCATCAGCCTGCCCGAAGTGTTGGAGTGTTACTCGGTCACAGGGGAATTTGATTATTTGCTCAAGGTTGCGGTTCGCAGTCGTCAAGAACTCGAAGCCTTCTTGATGGATAAACTAACCAGCATCCCCGGCATCGCCCGTGTGACCACCAGCATCATCCTGACCGAGATCAAATACACCACCGCGCTCAGCATAGATTGATGCGCTGCACAAGCGATCAAGCACAAAACGGGGTTTGGCGTGCCAAGCCCCGCCAATAAGCTGGATTGCGTCAAATGAAACTCAGTGAGTGTAGAAGGTTAATGAAAAATGGTTGATCAAACATTTGCGCCCCGTCCGATGACTGAAGAAGCCGACTTTTTGCAACTGAAATCCGTCGATCATGTGCATTTCTGGGTCGGCAACGCCAAGCAAGCCATGTATTACTGGTGGAAGGGCTTCGGCTTTAAGCCGATTGCTTATTCCGGTTTGGAGACGGGCAACCGTCAGTTTGCATCGTATGTGCTGGAGTCGGGCAAGATTCGCATCGTCGTGTCCGCGTCGTATGTCGCCTCATCCGAGATCGGCGCGCACCACCTGATCCATGGCGACGGCGTGAAAGTGGTCGCGCTCGCCGTCGATGATGTCGCGCAAGCCTACGCCGTCACTACCGCGCGCGGCGCGCGTCCGGCGTATGCCGCGCGTGAGGAAAGCGACGAGTTCGGCATTTATCGCACCAGCGCCATTCACACCTACGGCGATGTGCTGCATGTGTTTGTGGATCGCAGCGACTATACCGGCGCGTTCGCCCCCGGCTATCAACCTATCGATCTGCCCGCCGAATCGGTCGGTTTGGCGGCAGTCGATCACATTGTCGGGAACGTCGAACTCGGCAAGATGAACCATTGGGTTAACTTCTATCATGAAGTGATGGGCTTCCGTCAACTGCTGCACTTCGACGATCAAGACATCAGCACCGAATATTCCGCGCTCATGTCGAAAGTGATGCAGAATGGCAACGGACGCATCAAGCTGCCCATCAACGAACCCGCCGAAGGCAAGCGCAAAAGCCAGATTGAAGAATATCTCGATTTCTACGTGGGACCCGGCGTGCAGCATCTCGCGTTAGCGACAGGCGACATCCTCAAGACTGTGCGTGACCTGCGCGCGCGCGGCATCGAATTTCTGCGCGTGCCGGAAGCCTATTACGACATCCTGCCGGATCGCGTGGGCAAAATCAACGAATCGCTCGAAGAAATCCGCGAGTTGGGCATTTTGGTTGACCGCGACGACGAAGGCTATCTGCTGCAAATCTTCTCCAAGCCGCTGCAAGATCGCCCGACCGCGTTCGTTGAGATCATCGAGCGGCACGGCAGCCGTGGCTTTGGCAAAGGCAATTTCAAGGCGCTGTTTGAAGCCATTGAGCTTGAGCAAGACAAACGCGGGAATCTGTAGAAACAGGTGTCTGAATGCGCTTAGTATCTTTCGTGCGTGCCGATCATGCGCCGCGCTTCGGTGTGTTGATCGACACGCGCGTGATCGAAATTAGCGAAAGTGATCACGGTACGCTCACGGGCTATATTCAACGCGGCGCACCCGATCACATGGAACTCGCGGATTACGTCGCACGCATCGCTGCGGGTGATGAATCAGCGCTGCTCAAGCATCACCCGCGTCGCATCACCCCATTAAGCGAAGTCAAGCTGACCACGCCGATCCAACCCACCAGCCTGCGCGACTTCTACGCCTTCGAGCAGCACGTCAAAACTGCGAATCAAAATCGCGGACGCGACGTGCCGCCTGCATGGTATGACTTTCCCGTGTTCTACTTCGCCAATACCAGCATGATTTACGGAGATGGCGCTACCATCCCCTACCCTGCTTATTCCGAAGCACTCGATTACGAACTCGAAATCGCCGCCGTGATCGGCAAGGCGGGCATCAACATCCCCGCTGACCAAGCCGAAGATCACATCCTCGGCTTCACCATCATGAACGATTGGTCAGCACGTGATGTCCAGCGTCAGGAAATGAGCGTCGGTTTGGGACCTGCCAAAGGCAAAGACTTCGCCACGTCGTTAGGTTCTTACATCGTCACACTCGATGAATTGGCGGATCGCCGCACCGACCGCCCCGGCGTGTACGATCTCGCCATGATCGCCCGCGTCAATGGGATGGAACGTTCGCGCGGCAACCTGCGCGATCTGTCTTGGTCGTTCGGGCAGATGATCGAACGCGCGTCTGACGGTGTGACTCTGCAACCCGGTGACGTGATCGGCAGCGGCACGGTCGGCACGGGCTGCCTGCTCGAACTCACGGGTGGCGCGGGACCTTGGTTACAGCCCGGCGATGTGGTCGAACTCGAGATCGAGCGCATCGGCGTGCTAACCAACACCATCGGTACGAAATAGAAAATTTTGGAGGCACAACCATGCCCTTTTACCATAAATTAGGCGACATTCCCCACAAGCGGCATACGCAGTTCCGCAAGCCCGATGGCAACCTCTACCGCGAAGAAGTCATGGGCTTGGAAGGTTTCAGCGGGATTCAATCGCTGCTTTATCATCACTTTCTGCCACCGCGCGTCGTCCGCACGCAAGACTGCGGCACAGCCGTTCCGACTTACGTCGATTACGGCGCGCTACGTCATCGCGCGTTCAAATTGAGCGACGTTCCGCAAGGCGGCGATGCGCTATCTTCGCGGCGCGTGCTGTTGGGCAACAAAGACGTGACACTCGGCTTCGCCCGACCTACCGACAACATGACCCTGTTTTATCGCAACGCCCAAGCCTATGAAGTGTGGTTCGTGCATGAAGGCAGCGGCGTGTTCAAGTCGCAGTTTGGCAATCTGCCCTACGAACCGGGCGATTACATCGTCATTCCCTATGGCACGACGTGGCAAATGACGCACGACACGCCCGATCAGCGCTTCTTCGTGATTGAGTCGCCGTCGCAGATCGATCCGCCCAAGCGCTACCGTAACAAGTTTGGTCAACTGCTCGAACACGCGCCTTACTGCGAGCGTGACATTCGTGTGCCGCTGGAACTCGAAACGCACACCGAGCGCGGCGAGTTCGATGTGCGCGTCAAAGCGCGCGATCACATCACGCAGCACATCCTTGATCATCACCCGTTCGATGTCGTCGGGTGGGATGGCTATCTCTACCCGTGGATTTTCAACGTTCGCGATTTCGAACCGATCACCGGTCGCATTCACCAGCCGCCGCCCGTGCATCAAACCTTCGAGGGCTGGAACTTCGTCGTGTGTTCATTCGTGCCGCGCCTATTCGATTACCATCCTGAGGGCATCCCCGCGCCTTACAATCACTCGAACGTCAACAGCGATGAAGTGCTGTACTACTGCGATGGTAATTTCATGTCGCGCAAGGGCATCGACAAATACGACGTGACGCTGCATCCGAGCGGACTGCCCCATGGACCCCAACCCGGCGCAACGGAAAAATCCATCGGCGTGCCAGCCACCGAAGAACTTGCCGTCATGGTCGACACCTTCAACCCGCTGCACCTGACCACCGACGCGCTCGAACTCGAAAAACCCGACTACCAAGATTCATGGCTGGAAGGAAACGGCGAATAATGCAGATCGATCCGCAGCACACCGCGTGGCAATCGCTTTACAAACTAATGATCGGCTCGATTGTGCCGCGCCCGATTGGGTGGGTGTCCACCATTGATGCTGACGGACAACACAATCTCGCGCCGTTCTCATTCTTCAACGCGGTGTGTGCGAACCCGCCGACGATATTGTTCTGCCCGATGATCCGTGTTTCTGATCAGCAGCATAAAGACACACTGCGGAATGTGCGTGAAACAGGTCAATTCGTGATCAACATCGTGACTGAAGCCACCGCCGACGCCATGAACATCACCGCGACCGAGTTTGCACACGATGTTGATGAATTCGCCGCCGCGGGTTTAACCCCGCTGCCGTCGGAACGTGTGCGCGCGGCGCGCGTGGCGGAAAGCCCGATCCATTACGAGTGCGAACTTACGCAAATTGTCGAGATCGGCGCGGGAGTCGGTTCGGGCAGCATCGTGATCGGGCGCGTAGTGCTGATGCACATGCGCGACGATCTGCTCATCGACGGCGACAAGATCGATCTCGCGGCGCTGCAACCCATCGGCAGGCTTGCCGGAAACAGTTACACCCGCGTGACCGATCTGTTCGATCTGGCGCGACCCCAATCACAGATCGCACGCGCGAAGGACCAATAGACTTGTGTACCAACCTGAAAGGGGGATTTTCACCATGACCACACAACGACCATTCAAACAGTTCAGCGCTGAAGAAAGCGCGGTCTGGCGCATCTTATTTGAGCGTCAGATGCCGCACGCGCGCCTCCGTGCCGCGCGTATATGGCTGGAAGGTGTCGATCTCATCGATCTGAGCGCCGAACAGATTCCGGATTTCGAGCAGATGAGCGCGCGCCTGTACGATCTGGTCGGCTGGAAACTCGTCAGCACCGATGTGCAGTATTCATCCGGTCAGGACTGGTTTGAGGCGCTCGCGCGCAAAGAGTTCTTGATCACCGAGTACATCCGCGATGTGGACAGCCTCGATTACACGCCGCTGCCCGACATCTTCCATGATGCGTTCGGGCATCTGCCCTTCATGGCGCACCAACGCTACGCCGATTACATCCACAACTTCGCGCTGGCAGCGCTGCGCTACACGCCGCAAGAACGCAAATCACTGGGCAGTTTATGGTGGTATACCGTGGAGTTCGGCATGATTCCTGAAAATGGGGAACTTAAAGCGTTAGGCGCGGGTTTGCTCTCGTCAGTGGCGGAACTCAAACGCGCCTACACTGACGCCGTGCAGCGGGTGCCATATTCGCTGGAAGCATTCGAGAATCTCGCCCCTAGCCCGCACGAGTTTCATCATACGCTGTTCATCTTGGAGTCGTTCGAGCAGATTGAGGACGCCATCCCCGAATGGACGACAGCGCATCCCCCGCGCGAACTGATCAGCGGGTAAGCATAACATAAAGGGCGAACCTGTGTGTTCGCCCCTGCAACTTCAACTTCACAATTCTGCGTAGAACATATCGTCCACGTAACAGTATGCCCACACTTCGCCCGGCTCAATCGAGCGCACCATCGCGTGATCCGTCGCGCGGAAATGCTTGGTCGCGTGCTTATTCTTCGACGAGTCGCAACAACCTACATGCCCGCACGAGAGGCACATCCGTAAATGCACCCAACGATCCCCGATTTTTACGCAGTCCTCACAAGCATAAGCCGCCGGTTCCAGCGTCACATCAATTTGATTCAGGTGTTCACAAGCCGCCATGAGTTTGCCCCTTGTGGAAACAAGTCTTCGTTTCCATTGTAGCGCATCACGCGGGTTGATAGGCAAATCCCAATTCGCGGATCGTCATGCGGTTCGCCAACGCCTGCCGCGCGCGGAATAAGCGCGATTTAACCACCCCAACATTCGTTTCCAGTGTTTCCGCAATTTCTTCATACGACAGGTCGTGCCAGTAGCGCAGCGCGATGATCGCGCGGTCATCCGGCTTGAGCAGCGCCAACAACGCCTGCACATCCTGCGCGCGTTCGCCGTCGATCGCCAAGTCTTCGATGCTGCGATGCTCGACCGCTGCCATCAACTGACCCGGCAGCAGATCATCCAGCGACAGCCAGCTTAAGCGGCGCTTGCGGATCATGTCGATGCAGTAGTGTGACGCAATCGACAGCAGCCACGTGCGGAAGGGGCGCGCCGAGTCGTATTTTTCGAGATGACGATAGGCGCGGATGAACGCTTCTTGCGCGGCGTCTTCCGCTTCGACCGAGTCGCCTAACATGCGATAGGTCAGGTTGTAAACTGCGCGCTCATGCTGCACCACCAGATCGGTGAACGCATCCTGATCACCTGCCAGCACACGCGCCACATTGTCACGATCTTGTTGATTGATCTGGTCTTTTTCGATTTGCGTCAACATGAGCCTTGTAACCCCCTGATTGTGATCCACACCCACCTGTTTGCGTTTGGGCATGTGTTGAATATCGTGTTTGAACCTGTTGATATTCAGAATATGCCGAAACGCCCTTTGCGCCTTCAGGCGCGTGGCGAGACTTCAAGCTGATCACGGGGCTAGTTCGGGAACTGGTCAGGTGGCTAGGTTAGGTGATGCTCGACCGCCAACGCCACCGCTTCCGTGCGACTGGCGACGCCCAATTTCGACAAAATGCTGCTCACGTGAAATTTGACGGTCGAACGGCTGATCACCAGCGCGTCGGCAATATCAGGATTGTTCATCCCTTTGACCATCAGCTTAAGCACTTCGCGCTCACGCTCGGTCAAGTCAGCGCCGAAAGCGGGCGTGCGTGACTCCGCCAGCGCATGGATCAACGCCTGCTGTGCTTCGGGCGCGAGCGTCGCCTTGCCCGCGTGCGCGGCTTTAATCGCCGCCGCCAGTTCGTCGGCGCTGGCGTTCTTGAACAGAAAGCCTAACACACCCGCGTTGAGCATCGCGCGCATTAGGTCGTCATCTTTGAAGCTGGTCAGGGCAACGATCTGTATCTGCGGGTGCTGCTGGCGTATGATCGCCGCCGCTTGTGCGCCGTTCATGTCGGGCATCATCACATCCATCAGGATCACATCCGGTTGCAATTCTGCCGCTTGACGGATCGCTTCCTCGCCGCTGCCTGCTTCCCCCACCAACGCCAGATCATCATGGATCAGCAGAAACGCCGTTAACCCACTGCGAACCATCGCATGATCATCCACCACCAACACGCGAATCGGTGTCTCGCTCATCCTGATTACCCCTTCCAAGTCAAACGGATGCACGTTCCCTGCTGCGGCGCGGAATCGACCGTCAGCGCTGCGCCGACCACGCCCGCGCGTTCGCGCATGATCGCCAAACCGAAATGATCCGCGCCCACCGCGCCCGCATCAAAGCCGCGCCCATCATCGCAGATCGCCAGCGTGATCACGTCGGCATAAGCTAGAGTCACCTGTACGCGCGCTGCCCGCGCATGCTTGAAACAGTTATTGAGTGCCTCTTGCGCCGCGCGATAAAACACCAACTGCACATCGGGCGGAAGCGGACGATACCCGCCGCTAAAATCCAGATCGACTGGCACGCGCGCCCGCGCCCGAAACGCTTCGCTCAACTGGCGCAGCAGTTCGCGCAGATCAGCGCCTTCAAGCGCCGCCGGACGCAGCTCGAATAGCAACGTGCGCATTTCCGCCAGCGCGCCGCGCGTCAAACCGCGCAGTTCTTCCAAACGGCGCGCGCCTTCATCAACATCACGCTCCCAGATGCGCGGCAGCGTGTCCGCGATCAAGCTGGCGGTGAACAGCGTTTGCGTCACCGCGTCGTGTAGTTCCCGCGCGATGCGCCCGCGTTCATTTTCAACCGCACGCTCCAGTTGATCCTCTTTCGCCTCTAACATGCGATAGGCGAACACGCGATCCGACGCATCGATCAGCACGATCACCACGCCCCACAACGCCCCCGACGCAGCACGCAGTGGCGTGATCAACACGTCCCAATACGACAGCACGCCATCACGCGCGATCAAAAAGTCCGATGCGCTGACAGGATGCCCGGCTAACGCCCGCGCGATCAAGCCTTCAATGCCTGTCGTGGAGTCGATCAAATCATATAAGTGCATTCCAGCAACCACCGGCGCGGAGGTCAACGGCGCGGCGCGGTCGAGAAAACTTTGCCATGTGGTGTTGGCGCGGCGTAAGTGCAGGTCGTAATCGAACACCGCGATCCCCACCGGCATTCGATCCAACAACAGTTCGAGCAGCGCCGCGCGCATCGCCGTGACTTCGGGCAATTCCCCCGTTGATGGCGTGAATAGGTCACCGATCTCCAACATGAGCATCCCCCCAATGGATACGGTATTATACCCCTATGCTGAACGACATGAATACACGTCAAAGGGCTGAACATGGCTGAAGTCTGTAGCATCTGCGGTCGCCCGACCGCACAGCACGTCTTGAGCGAAGTCAATTGGTTAGCGCCCGACGCCATCGCGCGCATGGCGAACGATAACCCCAACTGGCAGCTTGA
This sequence comes from Anaerolineae bacterium, assembly GCA_041737735.1. Taxonomy (GTDB): domain Bacteria; phylum Chloroflexota; class Anaerolineae; order Aggregatilineales; family Phototrophicaceae; genus Flexifilum. Next base: position 10,629 of record JBGSRB010000189.1, read on the forward strand.
TGACGGCGCGTGTCCCGCGTGCGTGCAAAAAGCGCTGCTCACGATCATGCTTGAGCAAGGCGAAGACGCGCTGCGCGCCAGCGTGCAGGATGTCTTTCCGCTGGACGCCGAAGCCGCCTTCGGTGCGCTGCCCACCCCCTTACGGATGCACGCCGATCCACGCTTCACGGGTGCAGGCGTGACGATCGCCTTCGTGGACAGCGGCTTCTTCCCCCACCCCGATCTCACGCAGCCAACCAACCGCATCAAAACATGGGTGGACGCTTCCACCGACACAATTAAAGTCAAGCATTTCACACCCGAAGACTTCCCCACATGGGATGGGTGGGACGACGGCTATCCGTCGCACTGGCACGGCATGATGACCAGCACAGCAGCGGCAGGCAACGGTTGGCTCAGTCACGGGTTATATCGCGGCATCGCCGATCAAGCCGAACTCGTGCTGATTCAGGTGTTAGACGAATACGGCGCGATCACGAATGAAAGTATCACGCGCGCGCTCACGTGGCTGGCACAGCACGGGCGCGATCTGGGTGTGCGCGTGGTCAATCTTTCGCTGGGCGGCGATCCGGTGCATCCGTTGTACGGCAATCCGGTGGATCGCGCGGTCAGCGTGTTGGTCGATCAAGGGATGTGCGTGGTCGTCGCGGCGGGCAATAACGGCGAACGTCGCTTAGTGCCGCCCGCCACCGCGCCGAGTGCGATCACGATCGGCGGCATCGACGATCAGCATCTCTTCGACTCCGAGATGATCGAGTTGTGGCACAGCAATTACGGCGAAGGTGCTTACGGCATCGCCAAGCCGGAATTGGTCGCGCCCAGCATTTGGGTGGTCGCGCCGATCCTGCCCGGTTCGACCGTTGCTGACGACGCGGAAAAGCTGTTCGCGAATCGTGCCAAGCCCGATCCCGCGCGTGAAGCCCGCATCGCTGATTACAAATTGATCACGCCCTACTATCAGCATGTCGATGGCACCAGCTTCGCCGCGCCGATTGTCTCCAGCGTGATCGCTTGTCTGCTCGAAGCCAACCCCGACTTGATCCCGAATCAAGTGTATGACCTGCTGAAGCAAACCGCGCATCCGGTCGAAGGCGCATCGCGCGAGCGGCAGGGCTTCGGCGCGGAACGCATCGCCCGCTTGAATAGCTTCGCGCCCGCCGCGCCCGCGTTTAGTCCGGGTGGCGATCAACTGGCGTATGTCGATGAAGGCAGCGGCGTGTGGCTGGTCAGCCTGAGCGATTATGTGCCGCAGTTGATCCGCGCCAACGACACGGGCAGCGGACGGTATTATCGCCGTCCGCAGTTTGCGCCCGACGGATCGCGTCTGCTGCTGGATGTCTACGTCGATGAGATGGTGGTGATGGGTGTGTTCACCATTGAAACGCGCGATCTGGTCAACGCGCCGCCCGTCAATGCTGGCGACGATCGCGCCGTGCGCGCGCGCTGGCTGCGCGATGGGCGCGTGCTGAGTTATGCCGACGCGAATCATCCCACGCTGGACGCAGGCTTCTACATTTCCGACTTGGGCAGCAGCGCGCCCACTCAATGGATTCCGCTGCCCGCCGATGTGACTGTGCGCGCGCTCGAAGAAATTGCGCCCACGCTGCTG
>JBGSRB010000203.1:0-12029 GCA_041737735.1 Anaerolineae bacterium
CGAGCTTTTCGGCGCGCAACCCACCGATAATGCGCGCGCCGTCCGCGTGATGGTGACGGTGCCCTCCGAAGCCGCGCACGATTATGCCTTCATGCGGGCGGTGACCGCCGCGGGCATGGATGTGGCGCGCATCAACTGCGCGCACGACACGCCCGATGAATGGGCGGCGATGATCAACCATATTCGCCATGCCGAGCAGGAAACCGGTCGCCATGTCAAAATTCACATGGATTTAGGCGGACCCAAGCCGCGCACGGCGGACGGCATGTTTCCACGCAAGCGCGTGTTCGTTGGCGATCTCATTTTGCTGCGCAAAGATCAACCGCAGCCGAACGACGTGTTACCCAATCAAATTCGCTGCACGCTGCCCGACGTGATCGATCAGGTGAAGGTCGATCATGCGGTCTGGATCGACGATGGCAAGATCGGCGCGCGCGTCGAAGCGCGTTACGGCGATGCGCTGGCGCTGCGCGTCACCCATGCGCGCGATCGCGGCGAGAAGGTGAAGAATGAGAAAGGCTTGAATTTCCCCGACACCGATCTCGATCTCAGCGCGCTGACAGCAGACGACATCGACGCGCTTGATTTTGTCGCGACGCACGCCGACCTGATCGGCTATTCGTTCGTGCAAACCGCCGATGATGTGCGCCTGCTCCAAGCCGAGCTTGCCAAGCGCCTCGATCATCCGCAGCGCCAAGCGATCGTCGCCAAGATCGAAACCCGCCGCGCCATTCACAACCTGCCGGAGATCATCATTACGGCGGCGGGCGTGCAGCCCTTCGGCGTGATGATCGCGCGCGGCGACTTGGCGGTGGAAGTCGGTTACGAACGCATGGCGGAAATTCAGGAAGAACTGCTGTGGCTGTGCGAAGCGGCGCACATCCCGGTGATCTGGGCGACGCAAGTGCTGGAAAGTTTTGTCAAAGACGGCACGCCGTCACGCGGGGAAATGACCGACGCGGCGATGTCGGTGCGCGCGGAATGTGTCATGCTCAACAAAGGCGCGCATGTGGCTGAGGCGATCACCATCCTCAACGATGTGTTGGGGCGAATGCAGCAGCATCAAACCAAAAAGACGCCGCAGTTGCGCGCGCTCAAAGCGTGGGCGGATGTCTTAGAGCGTTAGCACGTCACGCGCGGGCGAGATCATCGCGCACGGGTTCGTCTTCCGCGATGCGACTGTTGAGCATCTCCAGCAGCGGCGTGTCGCCTAAGCGATAGTAGACATGCCGCCCGCTTTTGCGCCAGCGCACCAAACCGAGATCGCGCAGATATTTCAACTGGTGCGACACGGCGGGCTGATCCATTTCCAGCGCGCGCGTGAGATCGGAAACGCACCATTCAGCCTCTGCCAGCGCTTTGATCATCCGGATGCGCGTCGGATCAGCCAGAATTTGAAACACCCGCGCCACCGCTTGCGCCTCTTGCGTGGGCAGCACGCGGGTTTTGCCATTGCGTAGTGCGTTGATCATTTTACTCATGTGGTTGATCTCAGTGTGATCTATTGAACTCAAGTTATCAGAATTTGAAGGCATGTGTCAAGCAATATTTCGTTACACGGGAATATTGCGTAAGTTTAGGGGAGGTGCGGCTGCTTGTGCAGGCGTAGCATTGACGCACAAATGTTGAAGCCATGCGGCGTAAAAAGGGCGCGTTATGCGGTGTTCAACGCGCGCGCGTTAACCTTCCTCGCACTCGATGCAGCAACCCTTCACCAAGCCTTAACACGCTGAGTCCACATTGGCGCGTGATGGTCTGTACAAGGTACATTACAATCAGCACGCCAACTAAACCAGTTTGAGGAGCCGCTTGTGTCTGCGGAATTTATCGCACGGCAAGCCTTTCGTACCGATTATCGCAGCCCGCTGCGCTTCATCATCTCGCATGTGCTGCGCCATCCGTGGGTGGCGCTGGCGATGGTGTTTGGCGCCTTCTCGAATGCTGCGCTTGCCGTCGCCGTGCCGAATTTCGTCGGCGGGGCATTCAATGCGCTCAACGCGGGCGAAGGACTGGTCGCGGTCGGACAATTCGCGCTGGCGATTGTCGCATCGCAGCTTTTGCGCGCGGGTTTGCAGTTGGTTCGCAACTTCAGCGCGGAAATTTTCGCGCAGCGCATCGAGCGCGACGTGCGCGACGAACTGTATGCCAGCCTGCTCGGTAAAAGCATGACGTTTCACGACATGCAGCCCGTGGGCGAGATCATGGCGCGCGTGACCAACGATGTGCGCGAACTCAATTTGATGATGAACCCCGGTGCTAACCTGCTGGTGGGTTCCAGCATGTTCTTGATCACGCCGTTCATCGCTGTGCCGCTGCTGCATCCGGCGCTGATTTTGGGACCCACGCTGTTCGTGATCGGCTACATCATCGTGCAAGCGCGTTATCTGCGTAAGTTGATGCCCTCAGCGCAGGGCGTGCGCCGTTCCTTCGGGCAGATGAACGCCGACGTTGCCGAAGTGCTGGATGGCTTGCAGGTGGTCAAAGGCACGGCTCAGGAAAAGCGCGAAGCGGAAAAATTCAATACGCTGGCGGATCGCCTGCGTGATGCTGTTGTGCGGCAGGGTAATCTTGAAGCGCAGTATTTCCCGCTGCTGCTGTGGGGCTTGCTGTTCTGCGTCGGCTATGCTCAAGCCGCCCATCTGTACAACGCGGGCTTGATCGACATTGGCGCGGTGGTCGCTTTAATGGGGCAGATCGGGCTGTTGGGCTTTCCGGTATTCACGTCGCAGTTCTCGTTCGCGCAAATTTCGTTGGGCTATGCCAGCGCCGCACGCATCCTGAGCATCATCACCACCGAAACTGATCTAGATCAGAACAGCGCGGGGCATGAAGCGACGATCAGCGGATCGATCACTTTTGAGAATGTCACGTTTGGTTATGCCAGTGTTAGTGACGACGCCGCCAACACGGGCGCGGTGCTGCATAACCTGAGTTTCAGCGTGCCAGCGGGGAAAACCATCGCCATTGTCGGGCAAACCGGATCGGGCAAAAGCACGCTGACCAAGCTGATCAACCGCACGTATGACGCCGACAGCGGGCGTGTGCTGGTCGATGGCGTGGATGTGCGCGACTGGAATTTAGCGCGCCTGCGTTCGCAGATCAGCGTGATCGAGCAGGATATTTTCCTGTTCAGCCGTTCGATTGCCGATAACATCCGCTTCGGCAAGCCCGAAGCCACGCAAGCGGAAATCGAAGAAGCCGCGCGCAAGGCACAGGCGCACGACTTCATCCTCAGTTTTAGTGAAGGCTATGAAACGATGGTCGGGCAGCGCGGCGTCACGCTCAGCGGTGGACAGCGCCAGCGGATCGCGTTGGCGCGCGCGTTCGTCACTAATCCGCCGATTCTCGTGCTGGACGACAGCACCAGCGCTATTGACAGTGCCACTGAGGACAAAATTCAGCAGGCGATCTGGTCAGCCGCGCAAGGACGCACCACCCTGCTGATCACGCATCGGCTGTCGCAAATTCGCTGGGCGGATCATATCGTCGTGTTGAAACAAGGGCGCGTCGTGGCACAGGGCGCACACGAACAACTACTGGCGGAATCCGAAGCGTATCGGCGCATCTTCGCGCGCTACGACGACGCCGACCTAACGCAAGTTACGCCCGCCGCCGGGCTAACTGAGAGGAAATAATTCATGGGTTTGCTCGCAGGCTTAGGGGCGGATACTTACGACCGCCAGTATGAAGACAGCTATCTGATCAAGCGGTTGGCGCAGTATTTCCAACCGCACCGACGGCGCGTGCTGATGGTGATCGGGCTGGTGATTGTGTTCGCGTCGATTGGCGCTATTGTGCCGCTTCTGATCTCGGCAGGTGTGGACGCGCTCGAAAGCCCTGACGCCGCGCTCAATGTGACGACGGTGATCATCGCGCTGTTGATCGCCGCGCTGGTCGATTTCAGTACGTATTATGCGCGGCGGCGGCTGACGGTGCGCATCGTGGCAGAAGTGATCAGCCAATTACGCAAAGATGCGTTCGATGCGGCGGTAGAACGCGATCTCGCCTTCTACGATGATAACAAGTCGGGCAAGATCGTCAGCCGCATCACCAGCGATACGCAAGAACTCAGCCAAATCTTGATCATCACCGTCGATCTGATGACTCAGGTGCTGGAATTCCTGTTTGTGTTCATCGTGCTGTTCAACCGCGAATGGCGCTTGACGCTGCTGCTGCTTGCTGTGATGCCCCTCGTCGCGGGCATGGCGGCGATGTTCCGCCGCTTGGCGCGCACCGTCACCCGGCAGGGTTCGCGGGCGATGGCGCTAGTGAATGACAACATTCAAGAAAGCGTGACCGGCATCAGCGTGGCGAAAAATTATCGTCAGGAAGCGGCGATCTACGCGGCGTTCACCGATGTAAATCTGCAAAGCTACGGCATTAATCTGCGGCGCGGCTTCGTGCTGGCGACGGTGTTCCCTTCGCTGAACGCGGTGGCGGGCTTTGCCGTCGGCTTGATGGTCTATATCGGCGCGACCTTCGTGGTGGCAGGATCAATTGGCATCGGTTCATGGTTCCTGTTCATTCAGGGCATTGATCGCTTCTGGTTCCCGGTGCTGAATATGTCGTCGTTCTGGAGTCAGCTTCAGCAAGGTTTGAGCGCGGTCGAGCGCATCTTCGCGCTGATCGACGCTGAAAACACGCTCAATCAGACCGACAACGCGCCCATGCCCGCCGTCGTGCGCGGCGCCATCGACTTTGAAAATGTCGTGTTCGAGTACAAGAATGGCGAGCGCGTGCTGGACACGTTCAATCTGTCGATTGCGGCGGGTGAAAGCGTGGCGTTTGTGGGTCACACGGGCGCGGGGAAAAGCACGATCATCAAGATTTTGACGCGCTTCTATGAATTTCAGGGCGGCACGGTGCGCGTCGATGATCAGGATATTCGCGCGTTCGATCTGCAAGGCTATCGCGGGCGTCTGGGCATTGTGCCGCAGCAACCGTTTTTGTTCAGCGGCACGATCCGCGACAATATTCGGTATGCGCGCCCCGCTGCCACCGACGCCGAGATCGACGCCATCGCGCACAGCGTCGGCGACGGCGAATGGCTGGAAACGCTGCCCGAAGGTTTGAATACCGATGTGGGCGAACGCGGCGCGCACCTGAGCATGGGACAACGCCAACTGGTCAGTTTGCTGCGTGTGTTGGTGCAGCAGCCCGCGATTTTCATTCTCGATGAGGCGACCGCCAGCATTGATCCGTTTACCGAGATGCAGATTCAAGAGGCGCTCGATCTGATCCTCAAACAGTCCACATCGATCTTGATCGCGCACCGCCTCAGCACCGTTCGCAGCGCGGATCGTATCGTCGTGCTGCGCTCCGGGCAGATCATCGAGCAGGGCAATCATGAGGCGCTGATGGCGCAGGGCGGGCATTACGCCGAGCTGTATAATATGTATTTCCGCCATCAAAGCTTGGAATACGTCGAGAACTCGCGCGCGCTGTTCGGCGCGCAGCCCGCTGGCGATTAAAGCGACGAAAGGCGCATGATCATGACGGCAATGCCTGAGCGTAAAACGTGGACGGTGGACGAATACCTCGCTTACGACGAAGCCAGCATCGAAAAATCGGAATACAACGCGGGCGATGTCTACATGATGGCGGGGGCAAGCGAGAACCACAATCTGATCGCGGGCAACACAATCACGGCGCTGAATATCGCCTTACGTGAGCGTCAGTGCCGTGTGTATCCTAGCGACATGCGGATCAAAGTGTCAGAATTTGATTCGTACTTCTACCCTGATTTGTCGGTTGCTTGTGGTGAACGGCAGATCGAACGCAAGCGCGGCGAAAGCCTGCTCAACCCGCTTGTGATCTTCGAGATTTTGTCACCCACCAGCGAGGGGTATGATCGCGGGCGCAAATTCCATGCCTATCGCGCGCTGGCATCGGTGCAAGCCTATGGCTTGATCGCGCAAGATCACGCGCGCATTGAACTGTTTGTGCGCCAGCCCAACGATCAATGGTTGCTGACGGATGCCGTAGGGCTGGCGGCGTCGATCCGCTTAGAGGCGCTCGATTGCGTGTTGGAACTGGCGGACGTGTATGCGCGTGTCGAGTTCACCGATGCAGCAGATGAACCATAAACCGATGCGCAAAGATTAGCAAAACTTGACAAACCAATTGAGTTGATCTATTCTGTTTTGCAAACGCTTGTAAAGCAGATCGGCGTTCTCTGAACGTAGGCGTCACTTCGATTACGCCTCACAGGGCGCGGATACTGCAAATTTCTTGACTTACTGCTAAACCGTGATATTTTTTTAAGCACTTACTGCAAACGTTTGCAAGTTATTGAGGCTGAATAATCATGCACGAAGATTTACGTAAACCCACCCCGCCGACCATCATTGATGTTGCCCGCGAATCAGGCGTCTCTTACTCGACTGTATCGCGCGTGCTGAACGGTTACGAGTTCGTCAAACCCACCACGCGCGCCAAAGTGCTGCAAGCGGCTGAAAAATTAGGCTATGTACCCAATCAGCAGGCGCGCAGTTTGGCGGGCGGGCGCTCGAACTTGATCGGCGTGCTGGTGCCGGGCATCGACAACGGCTATATCAATGAACTGGTGCGCGGCATTGACGAAGAACTGGCGAAGTCAGGCTATAACCTGATCCTCTACACGACGCGGCGGCAAGAAGGGCGCGAATCGACTTACGCCGCCACGATCATGAACGGCGCTGCCGATGGGCTGCTGGTGGTGGTTCCCACCACATCGACGCATTACCTGCCCCGCTTGCGCGAACAGAGCTTCCCCCATGTGATGATCGATCAATCCGACATGACGGGCAGCAGCTCGTTTGTCGATGCCACCAACTGGCAAGGCGCTTATGATGCCACGCAGTATCTCATCAAACTAGGACACCAGCGCATTGGCTTCATCACGGGTTTGCATGGTGTCACCAGCGCGTCCGATCGTCTGCAAGGGTATCAAGCGGCGTTAGCGGATCACGGTCTGCCCTTTGACGCCCGCCTGATCGCGCACGGCGATTATCTGGAAACGGGTGGTAACACGGCGGCGCAAAAATTACTCGATCTGGCGCAGCGTCCCACCGCGATCTTTGCCGCCAACGACCTCTCGGCGTTCGGCGCTATGGAAGCCATCGGTGCGCGTGGCCTACGCATTCCCGAAGATATTTCCTTAGTCGGCTTCGACAACATTTCGCAAGCCGGGCTGGTTTATCCCAAACTGACCACCGTTCACCAGCCGCTTGAGCAAATGGGACAAGTGGCGGTCAAGATGTTATTAGAGCAGATCGACAACGACGACCAACCGCCGCGCCATGTCACGTTAGCGACGCAGTTGGTGATCCGCGATTCGTGTCAAGCGCTCAAAAGCGCCCGCTAACGTCAGCTTTCCAACCCTTGAAAGGGGGTGATGTCCAAGGGTAGACGCGAACAACTACACGCACTCGGCACGACGCAGCACAAGCGAGTTTATTAAGTAAGATTGAAGGAGAATTTGCACGATGAGAACCTACAAGTATTCGGTTATTGCGGCATTGTTGGTGGCGCTGCTGGCGCTTTCGGTCAGTTTGGTGGCGGGTCAAGACCCGGTGACGATCAACTGGTGGCACATTCAAACCAACGAAACCGAAGCCGCCTTCTGGCAAAGCTTGGTCGATGAGTTCGTTGAAGCCAACCCGCATGTCTCGTTTGAGATCACGATCCTCGAAAATGAAGCCTTCAAGTCACGCTTGGTCACGGTGATGCAAGCGGGCGAAGCGCCTGATCTGTTCCAGAGTTGGGGCGGCGGCGTGTTGTGGACGTTCGCCGAAGCCGGTTTAGTGCGCAATATTGCGCCCGAATTAGAAGGCGAATGGCGCGACACCTTTGCAGCGCAGGCGGCGCTCGAACTGTTCGGGCGCGACGGTGAATACTACGGTGTGCCGTGGACGTGGGGAACAGTGGGCATCTTCTACAACCGCGCGCTGTTTGCGGAAGCCGGACTTGATCCCGACAGCCCGCCGCAAACATGGACAGAATTCCTCGCAGCAGTCGAAGCCCTGCAAGCAGCAGGCATCACCCCGATTGCGTTGGGCGAACGCGACAAATGGACGGGTCACTTCTGGTGGGTGTATCTGGCGATTCAACTGGGCGGCGAACAAGCCTTCCTTGATGCTTACAACCGCGATGGTTCGTTCACCGATGAACCGTTCGTGCAAGCAGGTGAATATCTGCAACAGTTGATCGCGCTCAATCCGTTCCCCGATGGTTATCTGGGCTTGGGCTACACGGATCAAGCGTCGCTGTTCGGCAACGGCTTAGCGGCGATGGAACTGATGGGTCAATGGGCGCCCAGCGTGCAAGCTGCCAACAGCGAAAGCGGCGAAGGCATTGGCGATGATCTCGGTTGGTTCCCCTTCCCCGCCGTTGAAGGTGGCTTGGGCAACCCTGACGACGTTCTCGGCGGCGGCGATGGTTTCGCGGTGGGTGCGAATGCCCCTGATGAAGCAATCGAATTCCTGCGCTTCCTGACCGAAGCGGAAAATCAACGGGCTGGCTCGGAAATCTGGATCGTGCCAGTGGTGAACGGCGTCGAAGATGTGTTCTCCGATAACCCGGTTCTGGCGCGCATCGTCGAAGCGCGCGACAGCACCAGCTACTCGCAGTTGTATTACGACCAATTCCTGCCGCCAGCCGTGGGCGCGATGGTCAACGATGCCGTTGAAGCGCTGTTTGCGGGCGTGGCATCAGCCGAAGAAGCTGCCGCGATGATCGAAGAATCGGCTTCCTTCGAATTGAACTAACTAACCTAAAACTCTAGGTTGGAAGATGTGGAGATCAGTTCATTTTCCCAATGGCTACTGGCATCTCCACATCTTCTCACTAGCGCAGGTCACTTATCACCACGCCGAAGAAAGTTTAGCAAAGAGATCATTTTCATGACAGCAATCCGTTTTCGGGTGCTTCCCCGATCTAATACCCAGCAAGAGATCGATAAACAGCGCCAGCAGTTTAATAAAACCCTGCTGATCCTGCTGTTCGTGCTTCCGGGCATGATCATCTTCGCGCTGTTTCTCTTGATTCCGATTGGGCAGTCAACCGTGTTCAGTCTCTATGATTGGAACGGCTTTGGACCCCCCACCGACTTTGTGGGCATGGGCAATTATGAACGCCTGCTGAACCATAGCATCTTCCGCAGTGCGCTTGGTCACAGCTTCATTCTCATGACGTGTTCGGTCTTGATCCAACTGCCCATCGCGCTGGGGCTGGCGCTCTTGGTGGGGCGCGGCACGCTGCCGGGCAGAAAATTTTTCCGCACCGTTTTGTTCATCCCGTTCGTATTTTCCGAGATCATCACCGCGATCATCTGGCTGTATGTGCTGCACCCGCAAAGCGGACTGGTCAACACCGTGCTAGCGGGCATCATCCCCGAATATCAGGCGATTGGCTGGTTGGGTGATCGCAGTCTGGTGCTGTACAGCATCTTCGCCGTGCTGACGTGGAAATATTTCGGCTTTTACATGATCCTCTACATGGCGGGCTTGCAAGCCGTGCCGAAGGATTTAGAGGATGCCGCGCGCGTTGATGGCGCCACCGAACCGATGGTGCTGCGCTTCATCACACTGCCGATGATGGGCAGCACGATTCGCCTGACGGTGTTTCTCTCCGTGTTGGGAACATTCCAGCAGTTCGTGATCGTGTGGGTGCTGACGCAAGGCGGGCCCGTCAACGCCAGCGAGTTGATCGCCACCTATCTGTATAAATACGGCATTCAACGGTTTGCGTTGGGCTATGGCAGCGCGGTAGCAGTGATATTGTTTGCGATCACGCTGGTGTTCTCGCTTGGTTATCAGCGCATCATTTTGCGGCAAGACTACGCCGCCGACTATGTGTAGAGGGTGACATCATGACGAATCGAAGACCGTTTCCGGTCACAACAACCCTCAAATATACTGTGTTGATCGGGCTGTGTCTGGTGATCATGGGGCCCGTGGTCACGGCATTTTTAGGCAGCATCCGCACGACGGGCGAGTTTCTGACCACACCATTCGGGTTGCCGCGCAACGAGATTCAATGGCAAAATTACACGGGCATTCTGGAAAGCGCTGCCTTCTGGAATTCGCTTAAAAACAGCCTGCTGATCACCAGCGGCGTTACCATTTTGAACATCTCGCTCGCCAGTATGTTGGCATTCGTTTTCACCCGCATCGAATTTCGCGGGCGCGGGCTGCTGTTCAACATTTTGTCGTTGGGGTTGCTATTTCCGCTGGTGGTGGCGCTGTTGCCCGTATTCATTCAACTGCGTCAAATGGGGATGCTTAACACACTGTGGGCAGTCATTTTGCCGATGGTGGCGTTCGGGCTGCCGGGCAGCGTGGTGATCTTGCGCGGCTTTTTCATTAGCATTCCTTCGGAACTGGAAGACGCCTCGTATATCGATGGCTGCACAACGTTCGGCTTCTTCTGGCGCATTCTGCTGCCGCTGGCGCGTCCCGCCTTGACAGCGGTCGCCGTGCTGCAAGTGATCGCCGGCTGGAACGAGTATTTTCTGCCGCTGCTGGTGCTGAATGACTCTAACCTGTGGCCCCTGCCACTCGGGATCATGCAATTTCAGGGGCAGTTTGGCACGGATTGGGCGCGCGTGATGGCTTACGTCACGCTGCTGATCATTCCGGCGGTGGTCTTCTATCTGTTTGCTGAGAAATACATTGTAACGGGTTTGACGGGCGGCGAATTGAAAGGTTAGCGCGCCGCGCCATCAGTATATACGCATGAAAGCGAAACCTTTATGTCGATTAATCGTGATCTCCTATCCAACAGCACGCAGTCAGTAGCGGATCGCGTCGCACACCTGCTCGAACAAATGACGCTCGACGAAAAACTGGCGCAGATCGTTGGTGTCTGGGTAACCCAACTCTTAGACGATCAGCGCGTGTTTCATGAGGCAAAAGCGCAGGAACAGTTAGCGCACGGCATCGGGCATATCACGCGGGTGGGGGCGTCGTCCTATTCCGACCCGCAAACCAGCGCGCGCCTTGCCAACCGCATCCAGAAATTTCTGATCGAAAACACCCGACTCGGCATTCCGGCGATTGTGCATGAGGAAAGCTGCGCCGGATACATGGCGCGCGGCGCAACCACCTTCCCGCAGGCGATCGGCTTAGGCGCGACCTTCGCACCCGAATTGATCGAACAGATGGCGGGCGTGATCCGTGAGCAGATGCGCGCGGTGGGCGCACAGCAGGCGCTTGCGCCCGTGCTGGATGTCGCGCGTGATCCACGTTGGGGGCGCATTGAAGAAACTTACGGCGAAGACCCGTTCCTCACCACGCAGATCGGGCTGGCGTATGTGCGCGGCATTCAAAGCGCTGATCTAAGCACGGGCGTCGCGGCAACCGCCAAGCACTTTGTCGCCCATGCGTTGCCCGAAGGCGGCATGAATTGGGCGCCTGTGCATGTGGGCGCGCGTGAACTGCGCGAATATTTTGTGCCACCCTTCCATGCCGTGATCAAGGCGGGCGTTGCCTCCGTGATGAACGCCTATCACGACATGGACGGCATCCCCTGCGGCGCATCGCGCGAAGTGATGATCGATTTGCTGCGCGATGAACTGGGTTTCGCTGGCGTGGTATCGTCGGACTACTTCACGTTGCGAACGCTGATCGATTATCACCATGTCGCCCGCGATGCCACCGACGCCGCGCGTTTGGGCTTGGAAGCAGGCATCGACATTGAACTGCCCGCGCGCGATTGCTACGGCGATCCGCTGCGTCAAGGGCTGGCAAGCGGCGCGATTGACATGGCGCTGGTCGATCAGTCGGTGGCGCGAGTCCTCACGCTTAAATTTCAACTGGGCTTGTTCGATAACCCATATGTTGATGAAACCAACGTGATCGAAGTGTTCAACACGCCGACACAGCGCGCGCTCTCACGGCAGATCGCGCAGCAGTCGCTTGTGCTGCTCAAAAATGACGGCGTGCTGCCGCTTGCGCCCACGCTGAAACGCATCGCCGTGATCGGTGACAGCGCCGACAGCGCACGCCTAATGCAAGGCGATTATCACTATCCGGCGCATCTCGATCATC
>JBGSRB010000214.1:0-3057 GCA_041737735.1 Anaerolineae bacterium
GCTTCCGCGTCGGCGGCAAGCTGCGCCACTTCGCGCGCCACCGCCGCACTGATGTCGTGCCGGATCAGCAGTTGATGGATCGGGCGACTGCGCGCACGCAGCGCGGCGTCGATGCTGATCACGCCTTCAAGTACAGCGCCGGCGGGTTGTTCGTTCATAGTTGAAAAGCCTTCACGAAAAATTCAGAGAGATATTATAGACGAAATGCACTGTAAACGCGCGGAATGAAGCATAATAAACACATGACAACAAGGTTTGATAAGCCGATGACATTCAAACGTCAACATCCGTTGATCGCCCGTAAACGCGCCGCGCGCCGTCAGCAGCATGATTCTCGCATCACCGAGTTGAGCCGTCAGTTGAGCTTCGGCTTGGACGACGAAACCCTATGGGAAACGCTGCATGATCAGCTTGCGCTTTTGTTTGAAAGCAGCAGCTTTTTTATCGCCCTGCATGATCCTGAACGCGGTCACTTTATGCTGCCCGTCGTCAGCGAGGACGGCATCCGCGCGCATTACGACGAGCCGCTGCCACTGGTGGGCATCAGCCGCGCCGTGTTCGCGGGCGGGATCGACCTGTACTTTTACGATCTTGAGGCGGAAGGCGCGCGCCTCGAAGCGCTCAAGATCAAGCGTGATCCGCGCGAACCCGGCGCGGATGCGCGGGCGTGGTTAGGCGCGCCCTTACGCACACGACGCAGCGAAGTGACCGGCGTGATCGCCGTGCAGCAGCGCGTGCCGAGCGCGTATCGTGACAGTGACCGCGCGCGTCTGCTGCTGATCGCGGAAATCCTGTCGCTGGCGTTGGAAAATCGCCGCTTGATGCAAGTGGAACGCGAACGCCGCTTGATCGCCAATGCGCTGATGGAGATCGGGCAGACGGTGGCGCGCGATTATGAAGATGTGCTGGAGCGCGTGCTGGATCAGCTTCAGCGCGTGGTCGGCTATGACAGCGCCGCCGCTGTGTTGAGCAATCGTCATGTCCACAATGGCTTGGTGGTGTCGGTGTCGCATGATCCCGATCGCTTTGTCAAAGGCGACGCGCTCACGTTTGAGGCGTCCAGCCCGCCGATCCAAGCGCTGGAGAACGGTCAGCCCGTGATCGTGGCAGCCTACGACAGGCGTCCGTCATGGTTGCCCGCCGGATCGCTTGATCTGACGTGGTTGGTGCTGCCGATGGTGGCAAGTGGGCGGGCGGTGGGGGCGCTGCTGTTGGGCAAGCATCCCCCGCATGACTACACCGATCAAGATGCGAGCAGCGCGTTTGCACTGGCGCGACAGGGCGCGATCACGCTGGAAAATGCGCGCTTGTACGCGCAGGCGCATCGTAATCTTGGCACGATGCAGGCGCGCGCGAAACGTTTGGGATCGCTTTCGCGCATCACAGGCGTGATTTCCGCCGCGCTGGATCGGCAGGTCGTGCTGGAAACTGCCGCGCGTCTGCTGGTCGAAATGTTTGAAGTCGATCACAGTGGCATCGTCGTGACGATGGGCGATGATCAGGCGTTTGCTGAACTGGTCGCGGAATATCCGCTGACGGGTCATGTCGGCTTGCAGATCGCGCTGACCGATAACCCAACCATGACCATGCTGCGCGAATATGGCACGGCGTTGGTGTTCGCCAACACCGATGAAGACAAGATCGACAGCGCGACGCTGAGCGGTTTACGGCGGGTGGGCGTGCGTTCGATCATGATCGCACCGTTGATCGCGGGCAGTCGCTTTATCGGCTCGGTCAGTGTGGATACATTGACGAGTTACCGCCGCTTTACTGAAGAAGACCGCGAAACGCTCATGACCATCAGCGGGCAGATTGCGATGGCAATCGCCAACGCCGACTTGTACGCGCAAGCGCTGACAGCCAATCGTCTGAAAAGCGCATTTCTCGCCAACATCAGCCATGAGTTACGCACGCCGCTGAACGCGATCATCGGGTATAGCGAAATGCTGCTCGAAGGCGTGTATGGTGATCTCAACCTCCAGCAGCATGATCGGCTGGATCGTGTGCATGTGAGTGGTAAGCATCTGCTGGCGTTGATCGATGATGTGCTGGACTTATCTAAGATTGAGTCGGGGCAGGTGACGCTGGCACAGCGCTCGCTGCGCGCCAGCGATATTTTGGACGATGTGATCACGGTGATTGCGCCGGAAGCGGGGCGCAAAAGCCTGCGCTTGGAGGTCAATGTCGCCGAAGATGAGCCGCATGTGCGGGCTGACGTGCGCTATCTGCAACAAATCATCACCAACTTGCTCGATAACGCGATCAAGTTCACGACGGCGGGCAGCGTGCGGATCGATCTCAAGCGTGCGCTGCTGCGCGGGGGCATGTTCAACACCGATGTTTACACGCCACCGCCCGCATACGTGCCGCCCGATGGCGATTACCTGCTGATCAGCGTGAGCGACACGGGCATCGGCATCAAACCCGAAGATCACGATGCGATCTTCGAGAGTTTCCGGCAGGCGGATGTAAGCGCGGCGCGCGAGTATGGCGGCACGGGCTTGGGCTTGGCGATTGTGCGCCGCTTGGTCGACCTGCATCATGGGCGGGTGTGGCTGCACAGCGTGCCGGATGTCGGCACGACGTTTTACGTGCTGCTGCCCGCCGTCGATCTCTCGCCCATGGCGACGGGCGAATTGCCCATGATTCAGCGCGACCTGCGCCCGCTGGTGTTGGTGATCGATGATGACCCGACGGCGGTGCAGTTGGTCAAGGATTATCTGCCCGCGACGGATTATCAAGTGGTCGGCACGACTGATCCGCGCACGGCAATTCAGATGGCGCGCCATTTGCGCCCCGATGTGGTGATCACCGATGTGATGATGCCCGAAGTGACCGGGTGGGATATTCTGCGTGATCTCAAAAAGGGCGACACCGCGCCGATCCCCGTGATCGTGCTGTCGGTGATCGATCAACATGTGCAGGGCTTCGGTTTGGGCGCGGCGGATTATCTGATCAAGCCGGTGGATCGGGAGGTGCTGCGCGCCAAGATCGCGCGCGTGCTGCAACGGTGAGACGCCGCGTGATCGGCGGGCTGGTCGCCGCGCTGATCACGCT
>JBGSRB010000217.1:0-2659 GCA_041737735.1 Anaerolineae bacterium
CGATCTCGCCGCCGGTGTCCTGGGCACCGATACCGGCGGCAGTATTCGTTTGCCGGGGGCATTCTGCGGGATTGCCGCGCTCAAGCCGTCTTACGGGCGGATCTCGCGTTACGGGCTGGTCGCCTATGGCTCGTCGCTGGATCAACCGGGACCGATGACCAAAACGGTCGAAGATGCGGCGCGGTTGCTTCAGGTGATGGCGGGGCATGATCCGCTGGATTCGACCAGCATGAACACGCCCGTTCCCGATTACACCGCCGCGCTGACGGGCGATGTGCGCGGCTTGCGCGTGGGCGTGCCGAAGGAATATTTCATCGACGGCGTGCAGCCGGAAGTCGATCAGGCGGTGCGCGCGGCGGTGCAGCAGTTGGAAGCGTTGGGCGCGCAGATCGTCGAGATCAGCCTGCCGCACACCGATTACGCGCTGCCCGTGTATTACATCATCGCGCCCGCCGAAGCCAGCGCGAATCTGGCTCGGTTCGATGGCATCCGCTTTGGGCCCAAAGTGGATCAAGGCGCGATGTGGGATACATATCGTGCCACGCGCGCGCAGTTCGGTGCGGAGGTCAAGCGGCGCATCATGCTCGGCACGTATGCGTTGAGCGCGGGTTACTATGATGCGTATTACGGTAAGGCGCAGATGGTGCGCACGCTGATCAAGCGTGATTTCGAGCGCGCGTTTGAACAGGTGGACGTGATCGCCGCGCCCACCACGCCCAACACCGCATTCAAAATTGGCGAGAACACGAACGACCCGATCAAGATGTATCTCGAAGATGTATTCACGCTGCCCGCGAGTTTGGCGGGCATGTGCGGGTTGAATATCCCGTGCGGGTTCGATGGTCACGGGCTGCCCATCGGCTTGCAGTTGATCGGCGGGGCGTTTCAAGAGGAAATGGTGCTGCGCGTCGGTCATGCTTATGAGCAGGCGACTGAGTGGCATACGCGGCGTCCGCAGGTCAGCGCGGCGGGCTAGCGCAGATAAAAAGAGAGAACGCAGACCGACTAGCTGCGTTCTCTCACATCCCCAAGCATAAAAGCATCGGTGCTTAAAGTCAGGTGTTCAGGCGCTTCAAGTGTCGTAGTTCCGGCGCGAAGTGCGCGATCGCCCCGACCACGAGCATCGTTCCCACACCGCCGAACACCACCGCGCCGACGGTTCCCAGCAGCGCCGCCGCCACACCTGACTCAAAGCCGCCCAACTCATTCGACATGCCGATGAACACGCTGTTGACCGCGCCCACGCGCCCGCGCATGGCGTCGGGCGTTCGGGTCATGATCAGCGTGTGGCGAATCACCACGCTGATGGTATCGAGCGCGCCTGTGGCGAACAGCATCGCCAGTGACAGCACAAATGAGGTCGAAATGCCGAAGATTACGGTTGCCAAGCCGAATCCCGCCACCGACAGCAGCAGCGTCGCCCCCGCGTGACGCATCGGCGGCATCCGCGCGATGATCGTGACCATCATCAGCGCGCCAAACGACGGCGCAGCGCGCAAAATGCCTAATCCGGTCGCGTCGGTGTGCAGAATGTCTTTGGCGAAAACGGGCAGCAGAAAGGTTGCCCCGCCCAACAGCACGGCGAACATATCGAGCGAGATCGCCCCCAGAATCACCCGTTGATCGCGCACAAAACGGATGCCGCCGCGCAGCGCTTGCAGCGGCGTTTCTCCCGACGATACGAACTTGACCTGCCGCGCGCGGATCATCAGCAGCGCCACCACCAATACCATGCCCGCCAACGCATTGATCAGATAAACCGCCGCCGCCGTGTTGGTGATGGCGATGATCACGCCGCCCACCGCGGGACCCATAATCGCGCTTAATTGCCACACGGTGGTGTTCCACGTGGCGGCGTTGAAAAAATGTTCCTGTGGCACGAGCAGCGGTGTCAGCGCGCCTTCCGCCGGATTGTTGAACGCGCGCGCCCCGCCGATGATCGCCAGCGTGAGGTAGAGCAGCACCAGCGAACCTTCCGTCAGCGAAAGCACGGTCAGCACCAGCGCGCACACAACCAGCACCAACTGCGAATACAGTGTGACCAGACGGCGATCATAACGATCTGCCACATAGCCGCCGGGCAGCGAGAGCAGCAGCACGGGCGCGATCTGCACCAGACCGATCAGTCCGAGCGCCAGCGGTTCGCCTGTGCGTTCGTACAATTCCCAACCCACCGCCACACTGACCATCGCTTCGCCAATCTGCGCGATCAGGCGTCCGCCGATCAGTAGGCGAAAGTCACGAAAGCGCAGCGCCGCATAAGCATCACGCTTCGCCAGCGGCGGCGTAACAGAGTCAGTTAGCGAAGCGTCGTCGGGCGCGCCGGGTGCGGTCATGTGTTGGTATCCATATCGAATGGGCGAAAATGATCAGGGGAATTGTACAGCGTGCGGTGGGGTGGAAATAAGTCCGCGCGGCATGATGGCATTAACGCGCAGACACAACGCCCGTCCTGTTCACGCGGAACAAGGCAGGCGTCGTGCCTGTGAAAATCAGCCGATGGTGTTCAAGCGCAGTTTCAAGCCGAACCACACGCCCGCGAACGTCGCCGCCGCGAACACCCAGCCCGACACCGCGAACGCGGAAATGCCCGACAGCAGCACGCCGACGGTGCAACCAAGCGCCAGCATCGCGCCCCAACCCATGAGGATGCCGCCGA
>JBGSRB010000226.1:0-4640 GCA_041737735.1 Anaerolineae bacterium
GACGCCCAACGACCGCGCGCTGATCGAACGCGCCTATTATAAAGCGGAAGTCGCGCATCAGGGACAATTTCGCAAAAGCGGCGAACCCTATTTTTCGCACTGTGTAGCGGTGGCGCACATTCTGGCGGAAATGAAGCTCGATGCGGAAGCGATCGCCGCCGCGTTGATGCACGATGTGATCGAAGACACCGAAGTGCCGCTGGATGAACTGCGCGACGAATTCGGCGCGGATGTCGCGCTGATCGTCGATGGCGTGACCAAGCTGAAAAATCTGCCTTCATCGGAAGTGGATAAGCGCAGCCGCACGGCAGATCGCAGCTTTGAACACATCCGCAAGATGGCGCTGGCGATGAACGACGATGTGCGTGTGGTGCTGGTCAAGCTGGCGGATCGCTTGCACAACATGCGAACGCTCGGTCACATGCCCGCGCACAAACAGCAGCAGATCGCGCAAGAGACGCTCGACATTTACGCGCCGCTGGCGAATCGCTTGGGCATCTGGCAGTTCAAGTGGGAACTTGAGGACTTGAGCTTTCGCTATCTCAACCCCGATGATTATCAGCGCATCGCCGCGCAGATCGACGAACGGCGCGCCGACCGCGAAAAATATCTGCACCGCGTGATCGAGCTGCTCAACACCGAACTGGAAGCGCATAACATCTTTAATGCGCTGATCAGCGCGCGCCCGAAGCACATCTACAGCATCTATCGCAAAATGGAACGCAAAAGCGTGCCGTTCGATCAGGTCTACGATGTGCGCGCCGTGCGCTTGATCGTCGGCACGATCCCGCAGTGTTACGCCGCGCTCGGCGTGGTGCATAACCTGTGGCGACCGATCCCCGGCGAGTTTGATGACTATATCGCCGCCCCCAAAGACAACTTCTATCAGAGTTTGCACACCGCCGTGCGCGATTCGCAAGGTAAAACGGTCGAAGTGCAAATCCGCACGATGGATATGCACGAACACGCCGAATACGGTATCGCGGCGCATTGGCGCTACAAAGAAGGCGGCAAAGGGCGTGACGACTCATTCGAGCGCCGCATTAGTTATCTGCGCCGCTTGATGGAGTTCGGGCGCGACACCGACGACGCCGCATCGTTTGTCGATACGATGAAAACCGAAGTCTTTCAGGATCGTGTGTATGCCTTCACACCTAAAGGCGACATCATCGACTTGCCCGCAGGCGCGACCCCCGTCGATTTCGCTTACCACATCCACACCGACATCGGGCATCGCTGTCGCGGCGCGAAAATCAGCGGGAAGATGGTTAACCTGAATTACGTGCTGCACACGGGCGATCAGGTCGAGATTCTCACCAACAATCGCGGGGGTCCCAGCCTTGACTGGCTGAACCCGAATCTCGGTTTTGTGCGAACCGAACGCGCCCGCGCCAAAATTCGCTATTGGTTCCGCAAGCAAAACCGCGACAAGAACATCACCAACGGACGCGACGCGCTCGAACGCGAGCTTAAACGCTTGGGCGTGCTGGATACACTGGCATATGAAACGGTCGCGGGCTGGTTCAGCTACGACAAGATCGATGATTTTCTGGCGGCGGTGGGCGCGGGTGATGTCAACGGCGCGCAGATCGCCAACCGCGTGATCGACAACGAGCGCCGTGAAACCGAAGCGCAAGAACGCCAGCAGTTGAAGCCGCGTCCGTCGGTGATCACGCTGGCGGACACATCAAGCGGCGTGATCGTCGATGGTATGGCGGGTGTGCTGGTGACGATGGCGCGCTGCTGTTCTCCCGTGCGCGGCGACCTGATCATTGGCTACACCACGCGCGGGCGCGGCGTGACGGTTCACCGCGGCGACTGCTCGAATATCGCGGGCTGCGAACCCGAACGCCTGACGCAAGCGGAATGGGGCAACTCGAAATCAGAGCAGCGCTACGCCGTGCCGATCGAGATCGTCGCCTATGACCGCGAAGCCTTGATGCTTGACATCAGCACGGTGATGGCGGAAGAACACGTCAATATGTCGGCGGTGAATGTGAGCGTGCGTCAGAACATCGCCACGTTTTACATGACCATTGAAATCAACGATATGAAAACGCTCACGCGGTTGCTCACCCGCTTGGAAAATATCGAGAAGGTCACGGAAGCGCGCCGACGCAACGCGGTGTGATTAATCACGCTTCCGATTCTTCCATTCACTCAGCGGCGAGTTCGGCTTCGGGCGCGGGCAGTTCATAGAGATGCTGCGCCATGATCACCGCCGCCACCGCTTCACCCTCAGCAAGCGACAGGACAATATCGCCGCGCTTGTCGCGTCGTCCACTGGGCGCGGTCAGCAAGCGCAGCGCTTCGGCGCGTCCGCCGTCGGTGATGACCATCACGCCATCATCTAAGCGTCCGATTGCCAGCGCCGCCACACTGCCGCTGCCGCGTGCCAGTTTGAAGTTAACCACACCTTGCCCCGCCCGCCCTTGAAGCGGATATTCGGTCATGGGTGAACTTTTCGCCACCCCATCGACCGTGATCGACCATAAATGCTGCTCATCATCCGCCAAACCCGCGCCGATCACGTAATCGTCGGCGCTGAGCTTGATGCCGCGCATCCCGCCTGCGCCGATGCCCGTAGGACGCACTTCATTTTCTTTGAAGCGGATCGATTGTCCGCTGGCGCTTGCAAGCACAAGCTCAGCGTCGCCGCTGGTGGGCAGCACGGCGATCAGCGTGTCGTCGGCTTCAATGTCCATCACTTTGAAAACGTTCGCCATCATGCCGGGCAAGTCGCTCATACGCAGGCGTTTGACTTCGCCGCCGCGCGTGGCGAACGAGAGATAACCATGCTCCAAGCTGGGCGGCAGGCACACCAGCGCGGCGATGGTTTCGCCCGCTTTGAAGGCGGTCAAATCGTTGTAAGCCGCGCCATCAGCAGGCGCGTTGATCTGCGGCAGTTGATGCACAGGGATCGTCGTACACATGCCGCTCGTGCTGAACAGATAGGCGATATGCGTCGAAGTCGCTTCCGCAATGAAGCGCGGCGCGTCGTCGCTTTTGGCGTTTAGTTTGGGCTGGGTGGCGTCGAATGTGCGCCCGATGCGCCCATTGAGCGTCAGCGTAACCCACGTATCTTCCTGCGGCATGAGCAGCGACTCGGCGGTCACAGTCTTACCCGCCATGCTATCCACAATGATCGTGCGGCGCGGATCAGCGTAAGCGTGCTTGACCGTGCGTAATTCTTCCGTGATCAATTCGCGCATCTTCAGCGGGCTGGAAAGCAGGCTTTCGAGATAGGCGATCAGCTTCACTTTTTCGTCGTGTTCGTCTTCGATCTTCTTGCGTTCCAGCGCAGCAAGACGACGTAACTGCATTTCGAGAATCGCGTTCGCCTGAATTTCGCTGATGCTGAGCAGGCGCATCAAGTTGTTGCGCGCGCTTTCCGCATTGCGCGATTTGCGAATGGTGGCGATCACTTCATCGAGCATGTTCAGCGCCTTGAGCAAGCCTTCCAGAATGTGGGCGCGTTCGCGGGCGCGCGTCAGTTCATACTCGCTGCGCCGCCGCGTGATTTCGAGCCGATGATCGAGATAAACCTTGAGCGACTGCTTAAGGCTTAACGTGCGCGGTTCGTTGTTGACCAGCGCCAGCATAATGATGCTGAACGTTTCTTGCAGCGGCGTCAGTTTGAACAGTCTTTCCAACACGGGGGCAGCTTCGACGCCGCGTTGCAGTTCAATCGCCAACCGCAAGCCCTGCCGATCCGACTCGTCGCGCAGGTCAGCGATGCCCTCTAAACGTCCATCGCGCACCAACGAGGCGATGCGTTCGATCAGCGCTGATTTGTTGGTCTGGAACGGCAGTTCACTGACGACGATCCGCACCTTGCCGCGTCCCATGTCTTCGATGTGAATCTTGGCGCGCATGGTGATCTTGCCGCGACCGGTGGCGTAAGCGCTCACGAGTGAGTCTTCGCCGTCTTCCGCGCCGTTCTCGTGGCGATAGACCAAGCCGCCCGTCGGAAAATCGGGTCCCTTGACGAACTGCATCAGATTTTCGACGCCGATCTCGTCCATCTGTTCCCACTGCTGAAGCATGTAGACGAGCGCGTCGCACACTTCACCCAGATTATGCGGCGGGATGTTGGTGGACATGCCCACCGCGATGCCCGACGATCCGTTGACCAGCAAATTAGGGATGCTGCACGGCAGCACTGACGGTTCTTGCAGCGAACCATCGAAGTTATCGATGAAATCGACCGTGTTCATGTTGAGATTGACGAGCATTTCTTCGCCCATCTCGGTGAGGCGCGCTTCGGTATAACGCATCGCCGCCGCGCCATCGCCATCGATGCTGCCGAAGTTCCCCTGTCCATCGATTAAGGGATAGCGCAGCGAAAAATCTTGCGCCATCCGCACGAGCGTCTCATACACGGCGTCGTCGCTGTGCGGGTGATATTTACCCAACACTTCACCGACAATGCGCGCGCATTTCTTATACGGCGTGTCCGAGCGCATTCCCATGTCATACATGGCATACAAAATGCGACGGTGAACGGGCTTTAAGCCATCGCGCGCATCGGGCAGCGCGCGGGCGACGATCACGCTCATGGCATAGTCGAGATACGAATCACGCATCTCGTCGTCGATGTTAATTCGTCGAACAGTTCCGATATCGTCTGCTGTCATCTG
>JBGSRB010000241.1:0-12812 GCA_041737735.1 Anaerolineae bacterium
CGCGTTTGATCGTCTGTTGGCGACGCGGCTCGGCGCTGAAGCGGCGCGCACGCTGATCGGCGGCGTCAGCGGCGTATTGATCGGCTGGAACAAGAGTCAAGCCACGCCCACGCCCTACGAAGACGTTGCTGGTGTGCATAAATCGCTTGATCTGCGCCTGTTTGAACTGGCGGATGCCCTCGCGCGCTAATCGGCGTGGCGCAGGTGGGATTGAGCATGTGCATCAATCCCACCGATGCGCTGCTCTACGCCTTCAGCAGCGCGCCTGCTGCCGCATCCATGATCCACATGAGTTCGCCCACGGGCTTGACCAACTGCGCTGGAACGGTTTCACCCTCGCCCCCGCCGAGAATGTGTTGAATCATCGGCGCTTTGTCCTCGCCCAAGACATACATAATCACGAGTGAGGCGCTGTTGATCACAGGCAGCGTCAGCGTCACGCGCCACGTGTCCAACTGCGGCACATGATTCGCCACCGCATAGCGCGTCGTTTCCTGTAAACCCGCCGTTCCCGGAAACAACGACGCGGTATGTCCGTCCGCGCCGATACCCAAAATCACCAGATCAAAACGTGGAGCAGCCCCGCGAAAGTGGCGCTCAATCTCCGTGTGATACTCATCCGCCGCTTGCTGCGGGTCTTTTTCACCGGCGATGCGGTGGATATTATTCGCGGGAATCGGCACGTGATTCAGCAACGTTTCCCGCGCCATGCGTGCGTTACTTTCCGGATCGTTGGGCGACACCATCCGCTCATCACCCCAAAACACGTGCGTTTTCACCCAGTCGATCTCGTTGACATGCTCATTGGCGATCAAACGGTAGGCATCGCGCGGCGTATTGCCGCCGCCCAACACCACATTGAACCGTTCGCGCGCGGTGATCGCCCGTTCTGCCGCACGTGCAAAGGCTGCGCCGAACGCCTGTACCGCCGCCGTTCGTGACGAATACACCCGAATTTGCGGTTTGTTCTGCATTATCTGTGATCTCCACAGTTGATGCGCCACACGCGCCCATCGTCCGCCAGCAGCATCTCGGCTTCTTCAGGCCCCCATGTGCCATGCGGGTAACTCTGCATCGGCTGCGCTTGCGGCTTATTCCACCCGCTCAGTACACCGTCGATCAATTCCCACGAGCGCTCGATTTCATCTTCACGAGTGAACAGCGCCGCGTCTCCGTTGATCGCGTCCAGCAGCAGACGTTCGTAAGCGTCGGGCAGCGCGGTGTCTTTGAACGACGAGCGATAATGGAAGTCCATATCGACCGCCTGCACTTCCGAGACTTCATTCGGCACTTTGGTCAAAAAGCGGAAATGAATCCCTTCGTCGGGCTGAATGCACAGCGACAGCACATTCGGCTCAAGCTGCTTACCGCGCCCCAAGTTGAAGAACAACGATGGCGGACGCCGAAACTGGACGACGATCTCGCTGGTTTTGCCCGCCAACGCTTTGCCGCTGCGAAGATAAAACGGCACATCCTGCCAGCGCCAATTATCGATGAACAACTTGATCGCGGCATAGGTCGGCGTTTGCGACCCCGGATCAACCCCGCGCGCCTCTAAATAACCTTCATACTGCGCGCGCACGGTGTCCGTCACTTTGATCGGTCGCACTGCCCGCAGCACCTTGACTTTCTCATTCCGCAGCGCGTCCGCTTGCAGCGAGATCGGCGGCTCCATCGCCACTAATGCGAGTAACTGCATTAAGTGGTTCTGGAACATATCGCGCAGCACGCCCGCTTTATCGTAGTAATCGCCGCGCTGTTCGACATCCACCGACTCGGACACCGTAATCTGAACATGATCGATGTAGCTGCGATTCCAGATCGGCTCGTAAATCGCGTTCGCGAAGCGGAAGAACAGCAGATTTTGCACCGTCTCTTTACCGAGATAATGATCGATGCGATAGACCTGATCTTCCGAAAAACCCTTGTGAATCACCTGATTGAGCGCACGCGCAGTTTCCAGATTCGTGCCGAAGGGCTTCTCGACCACCACGCGCCGCCAGCCGTTATCCTGCTGCGCCAAACCGAGCGCATTCAGCGAATTGAGCGCACCTTCATAAAATTCGGGCGCAACCGCGAGATAATACAACCGATTCGCCGTGCCTTGTTCTTTGTCCGCAACGAACGCATCCATCCGCTTGAGATCATCGGTATTGTCGAGATTGCCCGCGCTGTAAAAAATCGTTTGCGCGAAGCGATCCCACGTTTCGACGTTGAACTCCGAACTTGGCTCGACCCATTCGCGCAACCGCCCGCGAAACTCGTCATGCGCTAAGGCTGAACGCGAATAACCGACGATGATCGTATTGTCCGGCAGTCGTTCCTGTGCGTAGAGGTGATACAACGCCGGAATCAGCTTGCGCTTGGTCAGATCGCCCGATGCGCCAAAAATGACAATCGTATGCGTCGCGTCGCTCATGAACCCGCCTGCTTAATCGCATGACCCCCGAACTGATTCCGCATCGCGGCGAGCAATTTCGCCGCATAGCTGTCATCTTGGCGGCTGACGAAGCGCATCATCAGCGCCAGCGTGATCACCGGCGCGGGAACATCGAGATCAATCGACTCGAACACCGTCCAACGACCTTCGCCGCTGTCCGCCACCCACGGCGCGATATCGCTCAGGGCTTGATCCTCCGCCAGCGCTGCCGCCGTCAGATCGAGCAACCACGAACGCACTACGCTGCCCACGCGCCAGACTTCAGCGATCTGGTGCAGGTCGAGATTAAATTCCTGCTTCGCCCGCATGATCTCGAAGCCTTCCGCGAACGCCTGCATCATGCCGTATTCGATGCCGTTATGCACCATCTTGACGAAATGCCCCGATCCGTTGGGACCCATGTGTCCCCACCCTTGATCCGGCGCGGGCGCAAGCGTCTCCAACACCGGACGCAGCCGCTCAACCGCTTCAGCATCACCGCCCACCATCATGCTGTAGCCTTCTGCCAAGCCCCACACGCCGCCACTCGTGCCGACATCAAGAAATTGCATGTTCTTCGACTTGACGAACTCGGCATGACGCATCGTGTCTTTGAAGTTGCTGTTGCCGCCGTCGATGATCAGGTCGCCTTCATCGAGCAGTTCGACCAGTTCCTCGATCATCTGCCGCGTGACATCGCCCGCTGGAACCATCACCCACACATGACGCGGCGCGTCGAGCTTGCTCACCAAATCCGCCACCGTGTCCGCCGCCACTGATCCCGCCGCCACCGCTTCATCAACCGGCGCTTGGCTGCGGTTCCACACGACCATCTTATGCCCGCCCAAGAGCAGGCGTTTATTCATGTTTGCGCCCATCTTGCCTAAACCAATTAATCCGAGCTGCATTGTATTGTTCCTTTCGTGAACATAAATTGTAGACCACTGCACTAGCTTGATTATTACGCCTTCACGCCAAACGGCAAACAATTACGCCGCTGTAACGCCGCGCGCATTTGTACAAGCCTGAGCGATATGGCACAATTTAATTTGTAATCATCATCCAAATTTTCAGGAGAATGCACTGTGCAAGAAGCAGCCAGCAAGCGCAGCCCAACAGCGGGCGTACGCGGTCTTGATGTGATCTTCGCGCCGAAAAATGTCGCCGTCATCGGCGCGACCGAGCGCCCCGGCAGTGTGGGACGCACCATCGTTTGGAACTTGATCAGCAGCCCGTTCGGGGGCGCGGTCTTTCCCGTCAACCCGACGCGCACAAGCGTGTTGGGCATTCGCGCCTACCCCACAATTGCCGATGTTCCCGATCAAGTCGATCTCGCCGTTGTGGTCACACCCGCGCACACCGTCCCCGGCGTAATTCAGGAATGCGTCGATCAGGGCATTCGCGGCGCGATCATCATCTCGGCGGGCTTCAAGGAACGCGGGCCCGAAGGCGTCGCGCTCGAACAGCAAGTCTTGGAAATCGCGCGCAAAGGCAACATGCGGATCGTGGGTCCCAACTGCTTGGGCGTCATGCGCCCGCTCAGCGGCTTGAACGCGACCTTTGCGGCGGCGATGGCACAGCCCGGCAGCGTCGGCTTTATCAGTCAAAGTGGCGCGCTGTGTACGTCGGTGCTGGACTGGAGCTTTCAGGAAAATGTCGGCTTTAGCGCGTTCGTCAGCATCGGCTCGATGCTCGATGTCGGGTGGGGCGACCTGATCGACTATCTGGGACGCGACGAGAACACACAGAGCATCGTCATCTACATGGAATCGGTGGGCGATGCGCGTGCGTTTCTATCCGCTGCACGCGAAGTGGCGCTGAAGAAGCCGATCATCATCATCAAAGCGGGACGCACTCAAGCCGCCGCCGAAGCCGCCGCTTCGCACACCGGATCGCTAACGGGCAGCGACGACGTACTCGAAGCCGCGTTCAATCGTTCGGGCGTGCTGCGTGTGGATCGCATCTCGGAAGTGTTCTACATGGCGGAAGTGCTGGCGAAGCAACCGCGACCCAAAGGACCCAACCTGACGATTGTCACTAACGCGGGTGGTCCCGGCGTGCTGGCGACTGACGCGCTGATTATGGGCGGTGGCGAACTGGCGCAACTCTCCGAAGCGACCATGGAAGCCCTCAACGAGCTGCTGCCCGCCCATTGGAGTCACGGCAACCCCGTGGATATTCTGGGGGACGCCAGCCCCGAACTTTATCAAAAGTCGCTCGAAATCGTCGCGGATGATCCCAACAGCGACGGTTTGCTCGTCGTCCTCACGCCGCAAGCGATGAGCGATCCCACGCGCACCGCCGAAGCCCTACGCGCCATGCGCCAGCCTGCCGATAAGCCCGTGCTGGCAAGCTGGATGGGCGGCCCCGACATCAAAGCCGGCGAAACCATCCTCAACCGCGCCAACATCCCAACATTCCAATTCCCGGATACCGCCACGCGCATGTTCAATTATATGTGGCAGTACAACTATAATTTGCGCGCCATCTACGAAACGCCCATGCTGCCCATGGATTCGTACACCGAAACGCCTGCGCGTGACGAAGTCAGCGCCATTCTCGACAGCGTGCGCGCCGAAGGACGCACAATCCTGACCGAGTATGAATCCAAGCGTGTGCTGGCAGCCTATTACGTGCCAACTGTCGAAACGCGCCTTGCCGACACTGCGGATGATGCCGTCACCGCCGCCGACTCGATTGGCTATCCAGTGGTGTTGAAACTCAACTCGCTGACGATCACGCATAAAACGGATGTGGGCGGTGTGCAGTTGAATCTGCGTGATGCCGACGCCGTGAGTGCTGCCTTCGAGCGCATCCGTGATGGCGTGACGAGCGCTGAAGGCGAAGGACACTTTCAGGGCGTGACTGTGCAGCCGATGCTCAAGCTCGACGGTTACGAACTGATCATCGGCAGCAGCATCGATCCGCAGTTTGGACCCGTGCTGCTGTTCGGCAAAGGCGGCACGCTAGTCGAAGTCGATAAAGATAGCGCGCTCGGTCTGCCCCCGCTGAACACTACCCTCGCCCGCCGCATGATGGAACAAACCAAGATATACACGGCGCTCAAAGGCGTGCGCGGACGCCCACCCGTCGATATGGTCAAGCTCGAAAAGCTGATGGTGCGCTTCAGTCAGTTGGTGGTCGAGCAACCGTGGATCAAAGAGATCGACATCAACCCGTTGCTGGCGTCGGATGAACGCATCATCGCGCTGGATGCGCGCGTCGTGCTGCATCCCGCCACCACGCCGGAAGATCAACTGCCGCGCCCTGCCATTCGCCCCTACCCGACGCAGTACGTCGATCAGTGGATGAGCAAGCAGGATGTCAGTCTCACCTTCCGCCCCATTCGACCGGAAGACGAGCCGCTAATGGTCGATTTTCACGAGCGCTTGTCCGAACGCACGGTGTATATGCGCTTCCTGCAAGCCATGGACATCAGCCAGCGCGTCGGACATGAACGCTTGTCCCGCCTCAGCTTCATCGACTACGACCGCGAGATCGCGCTGGTCGCCGTGCGCCGCGTGCAGGATCAGCCGCAGATCGTGGGCATTGGGCGGTTCAGTAAGCAGTTCACGGGCAGCGATGCCGAGTTCGCGCTGCTGGTCAGCGATGATTTTCAGCATCAAGGCTTGGGCAGCGAACTGCTGCGCCGCCTGATCACCATCGGGCGGGATGAGCAGGCGTCGCGTTTGTTCGGCGTGTTCCTGCGCGAAAATGTCGAGATGATCAAATTAGTCGAAAAATTGGGTTTCCGCGTGATCGAAACCGATAATCCCGAAATTCGCCGCGCGGAACTCGATCTGTAAGCCTAGCTGTGCATGATCGGGGGTTGGCGCGTCCAAACCCCGATCATGATCCTGTTTTTTCAGCCAACAAGCATGTTGCTCTCCATTTTGGCGTAAGATGAGTATAATGAAATTAATTGAGGTGCAATTAAAGTCAACAACTTATGCCCATACAAACACCGCCTAGACAAGTTCGCCCCGATAGCGAAGAACTTCTGCGTTCGCTCGTCATGTCTCTGACCGATCTGGTCATCTCAATTGACTTCGATGATCGCATCCTGTTTTATCATCAGGGGCAGGGTCAACTCTACGACACCCCGGTTGACATCACGCGGTTCGCGGGCAAACGGTATCAAGATGTGCTACCGACTGCGTTCAGCACCAAGCTGGCAAGCTGCATTCCTGAAGTGACCAGCACGCTCAGCACGCAGCACATTGAATTCACCGAGATGATCGACGCCGTGCCGCAGCATTTCAGCGCCCGCATCACCCCGATGATCAGCCCGACCTTGAATTTAATCGGCTGCACTATAGTCGCGCGCAATATCAGCGAACAGGTCAACGCGCGCGCGCGCCAGCAGCATTTATACGAACTCGAAAATTTCATGCACGCTTCAACGGCGGCATTTTTAACGCAAGATGATCCTGCATTGGCGCTGCGTGAGACGCTTGCGTTGCTCGGCACCGTGCTAGAAGTCGATAACCTCACCGTGTATCACCTGCGTGAAAGCGCGCCCATGCTGGATCGCGTCGAAACTTGGCAACCAGCCAACCAACTGCAAGCTAAGCCGCAGCCCAACAATAATGATGAACCGCTGCTCGATGAGCTGCGTCCGCAACTGCTGCGCGAAACCGTGATCCATCTTTACGATCAACCCACGACGGAAGCGTTGCGCCGCCGTTTGTGGGGCGAACAGGGGCGCAGCGGCTTGCTGATGCCTTTCATGGTTGATCAGCGGCTTAGCGGCTTTTTTGCAGTCGGCAGCAGCACACCGCGCGCGTGGTTGCCCGAAGAAATCGCCGCGCTGAGCGCAACAGCACAGGGTTATGCACGCGCCTGTGAGAAACAAAACGCGCGCATCGACTTGATCCACGCGCGCGACGCCGCGCTGCAATCAGACAAACTCAAAAGCGAATTCATGGCGAACATGAGCCACGAGATTCGCACACCCATGACCGGCGTCATGGGGATGCTTGATCTGCTAGGTGAAACGCAACTTACATCCACCCAAGCTGATTTCGTGGACGTAGCGCGCGAAAGCGCCAATAAACTACTCAACATCGTCAATGATGTGCTGAATTTCTCCAAACTGGACGCCGGCAGACTCACGCTCGAAACCATCCCGTTTGATTTGCGCGGCACGCTGCATGAAGTGGTCGAATTGTTCACGCCGCAAACCGACCGTAAAGGGTTAGCGCTCGATATACAGATCGCTGACGATCTGCCTGCGCAACTGCTCGGCGATCCGACTCGCCTACATCAAGTGCTGCTCAATCTGCTCAATAATGCGCTCAAATTCACCACTCAGGGCAGCATCAGCATCCGCGCCGATGCCCTGAATGCCGATGGCACCTGTACCGTGAAGATCAGCGTCAGTGATACCGGCATCGGCATTCCCGACGAGAAGCAAGCAGCGATCTTCGACAGCTTTGTGCAAGCCGATAATTCCACCACCCGTCGCTATGGCGGCGCGGGCTTAGGACTGACCATTTGCAAGCAGCTTTTAGCGCTCATGCAGGGCAGCATCAGCGTCAGCAGCGTCGTTGGGCGCGGCAGCACGTTCACGATTGAGCTGCCACTGCCGATCATCGCGTTGACTAACCCGACCGATCTCGATGAAGCACTGCGCCGCCTGCATGTGATGATCCTTGATCCGAATGACGACGCGCGCCGGATGTTGGCGGATCAACTGCGTGATTGGGGAACACATGTGATCGAAATGGCGGACGCCAGCGAAGCCTTCGCGCTGATGGCACGCGCCGCCCACGTCGAGGAAGACGTGGAAGTGCTGCTGCTGCGCGCCAGTGATGATACTGACGCCGACAACGACTTCATCAATTCACTTGAAGAAAAACTCGACTTAGACATGCCGCGCATCATATTGCTGACCAGCGGCGATCAACACCCGAATAACACGGTTGCAGAATTCGCCCTGCCGCTGAGCGCACTTGATGCACTGCATGAACGCTTGGTGCAGATCGCCCACTTCGAACCGTTCATTGATCTGGGCGAGCCGCCAATCCCGACTGTGCCTTCACCGTCCAGCAGCACACGACGCATTCTGCTGGCGGATGATAATCCGGTGAACTGCCAGATTGTCTTAGACGCGCTGCTCAATTTTAATTACAAGATCGACATCGCCCGCAATGGCGAAGATGCGCTCGTCCTCGTCGCAACGCATCAATATGATCTGCTGCTGATGGATGTGCAAATGCCTGTGATCGACGGCATCGAAGCAACACGCCAGATTCGCGCGCGCGCTGATGATAATGCCAGCGCGCCGATCATCGCCATGACTGCCAGCGTGCATGATGATGAACAGGAACGTTATTTTGCTGCGGGCATGAACGCTGTGCTAGGCAAACCGTTCACCATTTCGCAGCTTCGGCACATTGTACAGAAGTGGATGCCGGAACGAGACGACTGATCAGCCTCATTCGTCTGGTTACATTCCCCAAAAACGTCTTATAAATTGTGGCGATTATTGCATTTTGCGTTGAGCGAACTTTATTTTATAATCGCCCATCTTTCGTAATTTTGTTGGAAATCACCAACAACATGAGTCTAACCGAACTTCACCAGCCGCCTTTCACGGAATATGAACGGGGCGGCGCTTACGACGAAATGTTCGACGCCGACGACAGCCCGCGCGATCATTATCGCGCGCTGTATCAACGCTTGCTCGAATTACAGCCTGCTGAACTGCAAAATCGCCAGAAGTCCGCCGATTTATCCTTTCTGCATCAAGGTATCACCTTTACGGTGTATGGCGGTGATGAAGGCACTGAGCGCATTTTCCCCTACGATTTACTGCCGCGCATCGTCACCCATACCGAATGGGATGTGATCGAGCGCGGCTTGATGCAGCGCATCACCGCGCTTAATCTGTTTCTCAAAGACATCTACCACGATGCGCGCATCCTCGACGATCAGGTCGTCCCGCGTGATCTGATTTACTCGTGCCGCCATTATCGCTGGCAAATGCGCGGTGTGCGCGTTCCGCGTGACGTGTATGTTTCCGTCGTCGGCACTGATCTGGTGCGCGTCGATAGCGGTGAGTTTTTGGTCTTGGAAGATAACTTGCGCGTGCCAAGCGGCGTGTCTTACATGCTTGCCAACCGCCAAGTGATGAAATATGTCTTTCCGCGCTTGTTCAGCGCTTATGGCGTGCGCTCGATTGATCACTATGGTCAGTCGCTGTTAGCGACTCTACGCGGGCTTGCCACGAGCCGCCGCTTTGAGCCAAACATCGTGCTGCTGACGCCCGGCGTCTACAATTCAGCCTACTTTGAACATGCCTTCCTCGCGCGCCAAATGGGAATTTCCTTGGTCGAAGGGCGCGACTTGATCGTGCATGACAACCATGTCTACATGCGAACAACCGCGGGCTTGCGGCGCGTCGATGTGATTTATCGCCGCGTCGATGATGACTTTCTCGACCCGTTGGCATTTCGCTCTGACTCGATGCTCGGCGTTCCCGGCTTGATGAATGTTTATCGTGCTGGCAACGTCGCGCTGGCGAATGCCATCGGCACAGGCGTTGCCGACGACAAAGCCGTGTATGCCTACATTCCGCAGATCATCCGTTACTATCTCGATCAAGACCCGATCCTGAACAATGTTGAGACGCTGCTGATGTCAGATGACAAACAGCGCCAACACGCGCTCGTGAATCTCGATAAATTGGTGGTCAAGGCTGTGGGTGAATCCGGCGGCTATGGCATGTTGATTGGGCCTCACAGCACCGCCGCAGAGCGTGAAGAATTTCGGCGGCGCATCGAAGCCAACCCACGCAATTACATCGCGCAGCCCACCTTGTCGCTGTCGCGCGCGCCCTGCTTCATCGACGGACAGGTCGAAGCACGGCATATCGATCTGCGCCCGTATATTTTGTATGGTGATCAAGTTACGATTGTGCCGGGCGGCTTGACGCGCGTCGCCCTGCGGCGCGGCTCACTCGTGGTCAATTCATCACAAGGCGGCGGGAGTAAAGACACATGGGTGCTGCGCGCATGACACAATCTCAACTCGTTAATAATCCTAATCCAGCGCGATCGGGCATGATGCTGTCACGCGTGGCGGATACGCTGTATTGGCTGAGCCGTTATCTAGAGCGCGCCGAACACAGCGCGCGCTTGATCGACTTGCAATTGCATCTCATGCTCGATCAATCGCCGCAAACCGCCGAAAATCGCTGGGAACGGCTGTTATACGCGCTCTACATCAAGCCGCCCGCTGAACTGCCGAGTGATGGCTTAAGCATCGCCAATTACATCACCTTTCACGCTGACCAAACGAACGGGATCAGTGCGTGCATCGCTGCCGCGCGCGAGAATGCCCGCCATGTGCGCGAACTAATCTCAACCGAAATGTGGGAACAGATCAATCGGCTGTCGTTTCGCGTGAAAGCCGCCGCCATCGATCCCTCATGGCATGATCAGCCGCACGAGTTTTATCATGAAGTTAAAGAAGGCATTCACCTATTTCAGGGCATCACCGACTCGACCATGAGCCACGGTGAAGGCTGGCAATTTATCCAGATTGGGCGTGCGCTGGAACGCATCGGCGCAAGCGCCAACCTGCTTAAATTGTATTACGCTGAGCTGCCCGCCAGCGTCTTTCGCACCTCTGCCTCGCATGATTTTCTCGACTGGATCGGACTGCTTAAATCCTGCACTGCATTTGAGTCGTACTGCAAAGTGTATACGGCTGATTTTCGCCCCGATTGCATCGCGGAGTTTCTGATCCTCAACCCGCATTTCCCGCACGCGATCCGCTTTGCCGTGTCGGAATTGTATACAGCCCTGCACGCCATCGAGCAATTAACCGACAGTAAACGCGGACGCGGCGCCAATCGTTTGGTCGGGCGGTTGCGTTCACTGCTTGAATATGGGCAGATTGATGAAATCGTCAGCGGTGGATTAAGCGCTTATCTCGATGAAATCCAAGCGCAGTGTTCACAAATCCACGAAGCGCTGTATCATGCCTATATCAGTTATCCCATTGAAGAAATGGTCTCATGACATTGGTCGATCCCGCAATCTATTACTTTTCGGTGCGCCACATCACGCTCTATAGCTACAGCGCGCCCGTGCGCGAAAGCATCACCGAAGTGTATAAACAACCGCGCAGCGAAAACGGACAGCGCTGTTTGCAGTTTACCCTCACCACCAGCCCGCGCGCAGCGTTGACTCCCTATAACGATCATCACGGCAACACCATCCACTATTTCACCATCCCTACCCCCCACGACGAACTGCGGATCGTAGCAGACATGCTGATCGAGCGCCACCAACCGCCCGCGCTACCTGCTGCTCTTGATGCCGACACATGGGAAGCGCTCGACCATCAGACCGCCACTCAAGACTTTTGGGCGATGCTGACCCCCAGCTCACGCACGCCGATCACGCCGCTGGTCGAGCAATTCGCCGGGCAGATTAACGCCGTGCGCCGCGCTGATCCGCTCACGCTGCTGCGCCAGATCAACAGCGCCATTTTTGAAGCTTTCGATTATGTCCCGAACGCCACCGCCGTTGATTCTCCGATCGACGATGCGCTCACGGCGCGCAAAGGCGTCTGTCAAGATTTCGCCCACGTCATGCTCGCGGTTGTGCGGCGGCTCGGAATTCCCTGTCGCTATGTCAGTGGCTATTTGTACTACAGGCGCGATCTCGACCGCTCGACACCCGATGCCACCCACGCTTGGGTTGAAGCCTACTTACCGTCGCTCGGCTGGATCGGCTTTGATCCAACCAACAACATCCTCGCCGCAGAACGCCATATCCGCGTTGCCATCGGGCGCGATTACGATGATGTGCCACCCACACACGGTATCTTCAAAGGCACGGTCGAAACCAATTTGCGTGTCGAAGTTCACATTCAACAGGTGGATGCGCCAACCCCAGACGATAATTTTGCCGCACCTTCCGGTTGGCAGCCCAACGAAGACGAAGCCTATTCCTCGCAACAATAAGCGGCGTAACCGCAAATTGCCGCGCGTAGAGTCCATTTTGTGGGCAAACACCCCTCGCTTATGCTAGATTAACATTGTGGCGCTATCATGCTGACAAGCTCGAATTAAGCGCTGTTCATGCCGCCATGCACACCCGCACGTTGAGAATTGTCCATCTCAATTGAGTTGAGGACTCAAAACTGACTATGTTCAAGCCGCACATCGCGCTGATTTCCTACCATACCTGCCCGCTGGCGTCTGAAGAAGGCAAAGAAACCGGCGGCATGAATGTTTACGTCTTGGAACTCGGTAAAAGTTTGGCGCAGCGTGGGTACAACGTTGATGCTTTCACGCGCAGCCAAGACCCGACCAACGAGACAATCGTCAAGGTCGTGCCGGGCTTCCGCGTGATTCACCTGCCTGCTGGTCCCCAAG
>JBGSRB010000276.1:0-4727 GCA_041737735.1 Anaerolineae bacterium
CCGATCTGCTGACCGTTGGATCGGCGGGCGCGTCGGTGGTCGATTGGCTGGCAGCGGCGCGCCGCATGATCTCCATGAACGTGACCGACGCGGACGCTTCGTTGTCCTCGCTGCGTTCGGCGCGCCAGCGGCGGAATTCGGCGTCCTCGTCATGGGGATCAGGGCGGCGGTTGTCGTCGGGCATGAATCCAGTCCTCTACTGCGTGTCAGCCTCATTATAACCCGTGACGGCGTAAACCTGCGCGCCGTTCGCGTCGAATATGAGCGTGAGGTAGGGCGCGTCGGCTGGATCGCTGCTCATCGGCACAATATCCGCGATCGGCGGTCGCCAACGGAACATGGTTGCGAGCGCGGCGGGCGTCGTGAAAATCTGCGGGACGATCACGTAGGCGACATCGGCTTCCGCCAGCAGTTCGGCGTTGGCGGGGTCAGCCGGATCGCGCCAGAACGCCAGCAGGCGATCCTGTTCGGCTTCGATGGCTTCCGTGCCGCGAAAGAAGGGCTGCGGGCGGAAATAGATCGTGTTGCGTTCGGCAATAATGGGAACCCAATCGCCCTCGTGGGGTCCCGGATGATTGAGGATGCGCGCGTCGGCGGGTGCATTGGCGCGCAGCCACTCCATGGCGGTTACATCGTCGGCGGACGCGAACGCACCGAAAAAGCTCACCCGCCCCTTGCTCAGCGCCAGCAGCGGCTCGTGGAACACGCCGACGCCGATCAGCGCCGCGCAACCGATGATCAGCGCGATGGGCGCGAAACGATGCAGCGCGCGCCCAAACCGAGCATCAAGCGCGCGATCCCACAGCCACAGAAGCGCGCGTCCGCCCAAGATCATGTAAGGGATGATGGGTGCGTGCCATGCGATGCTGAACGGGTACTCGTAGCGCAGCACGGGTTCGAGCAGCACGGGCAACAGCGTGGCTAAAACACCTGTGACCGCGAAATCGAACGCGACGATCAGCCAGCCGACCGCGAGCAGTGTCATCGAGTCGCGCGCGCGCAAGCCGACCCACGCGCCCAACAGCGCCAGCGGGAAGATGATCACACCGTGATAGATGATCATCACCAGCGCGTGACCCGCATCGCGCGTGAAAGGCGACACGATCTCGCTGCCCAACAAATCGCGGATCGTCATCAGCCACGGCGCGATACCCATTAGCGCGACCGCCGGCACGACGATCACGAGCGCCAACCAGCGGCGCACATCCGGCTGCGGCTTGGCGAACCACATCGTCAGCAGCCACGGCACGAAGCCCAACCCTAAAATGATCGTCGTATCGGGGTGCGCCAGCACAACCGCGCCCAAGAGCAAACCAGCGGCGATCAGGTCGGGCATCCAGCCATCACGCAGATAGCGATAGACATAGATTAAGAACGCCAGCGCGAACGTGAGCGCCAGCACCGTCGTGAAGTGCGAATCCATGTAAGCGGTGAACAAGCCCAAGCCGATGATGCTTGCCAGCGCCATAGCCCGCCCCAAGCGCTTGCCCTGTATTTCGCTGCCGAGATCATACGCCAGCCACACGAACAGCGTCGCCAGCACCGCGCCCACACCCATTTGAATGGTGTGCAAGCCTAAGTTCAACTGCTGACTGAGATAGGCGGTCAGCGCGCTAAAGCCGGGGGAATACAAATAATCCACGTCGGGATGCCATGGCGCTAACGAGGTGAAATCGCCGCCGCTGCGCGCCATCAGCGCGAGATAACCGAAGCCTTGCGCGTCGGTATCGAGCGGGACGGGCAGAATCACGGCGGGGATGATGAAGATCAGCGCGGCGAACGCGAACAGCAGCAGATCGCCGGGACTCGTCCAGCCCTGATCGGCGTCGGACAATTCTTCGCCGCGATCTTCGGCGCGCTTCTGCCCATACGACAGCGTGCCGAACAAAAAGATGCTGGTGACGAGCGCGAACAGCAGGTAATCGACCACCAGCGTATCCCACCCGAACAGCGACGCCCAAAACACCGCGCCGCCCATCACCAGTGCCAACGACAGCGCCGCCATCATGCCGATGCGCGGCTGCGCGCTGTTCCATGCGGGCGATAACATCGCGCCCGCGCCTAAAATCACCGCACCTAAAATGAAAATCACAAACAGGATCATACGATCTCGCTTCGTCAATGATTACTTAGCTTCGCTAAGTAAAAGCCTAACGCAATCGCGGCGGATCGCAAGGGGGAAAGGTGAACGGAAGATCCGACGTTTTTACCAGATTGTAATAGTTGACACCTGAATATGGGTTCATCGGCACGAGAATCCGTTACAATGAAGACATATCCATACAGCAGAAATAATCAAACTTATGGCGCTGTCTAACTTTAAGTGTCCCAACTGCGGCGCATCGCTGCCCGAAACCACGCGCTCGAATCAGATTGTGCGCTGCCCCACGTGTAACGCGGCGCTATTCGTCAGCGATTGGAAGATTGGCGAAGTCGGCACGTCGATGAGCGTCGCTACACCGTCGCGCGTGTATCGCGTGTCGAAGCTGCTCGGCGTGGATGATCTGTGCAGCAGTTATCGCTGTGCCTTCACCGTGAATGATCAGGAATGGCTCGGCATGTTCCGCATCGCTAACGACGCGGACGATAACGACTTGGTGCAGAACGAAGGTCAGGCGTTGGTGCAGTTGCGCGCGCATGGCGATTACGACGAGTTCCGCGCGTTTTTGCCCGCGCTGCTCGAATCCTTCATCTATCAGGAAGCGGATGCCAACGCAGCCGCGCGCCACGTGAACATCATCACGCTGCATGAACACATCGCCTCGCCCGACGAACTGTACACGCTGGAAGCGGTGCGCGACTACTACACGGCAGGCATTGATCCTAAGGATATGGCGTGGATGTGGCGGCGGGTGCTGCATGTGTTGGGCTTCGTGCATCGCGCGGGGATCATGCACGGGGCGGCGCTGCCCGCGTACATTCAGATCGAACCGGTCGAGCATAAACTGGCGCTAATCGGCTTTGGTTTTTCCGCGCGGGAAGGTGAAGCGCTGCGCGCAATCAGCCAGCCGTATGCAGCGTGGTATCCGCCGGAAGTGTTCGCCAAGCAAGCGCCCACGCCCGCGCTCGATCTGCAACTGGCGGCGCGCACGATGTTGTATCTGATCGGCGCTGATCCGTTGGGCGAGCCGATCCATCGCCTGCTCGATCCAGAGTTGAGCATGTATTTCCGCCAGTTTTACGCCGACGATCCGCAGCAGCGCCCGCAGGATGCGTGGCAAGCACTCGCGGAATTTGACGCGATCATCGAGGCGTTGTGGGGCGCGCGCACCTTCCGCCCGTTCTCGATGCCGAAAAAATAAGGCAGGTTTTAACCGTCACCGAAAGGACAAATTCATATGGGCAGCGGCGTTTGGTCACCGAATACCTATCAGGCACGGGCGCAGCAGCGCCAAGCCACCGGACAAGCCGTGTTTCACTTCAGCGCCAACGCGGGCGCGGTGCATCCCACGCTTGACCCCTACGGCTTGGAGATGCGCGAAAGCCGCGACAGCGACGAACACCCCGACTCGAACGCGATTGTCGTCGGGCTGGATGTCAGCGGGTCGATGGGCGAAGTCGTGCGCGCCATTCACAAAGACCTGCCGCAGTTGTTGAATCTGCTGCTGAACCGCGCGTATATCCCCCACCCGCAGATCATGTTCTCGGCGTTCAGCAATGGGCGCTGCGATGCCGTTCCCGCACAGGTCGGGCAGTTCGAGAGCGATAACCGCATGGATATTCATCTCGAAAATCTGATTTTGGGCGGTAAGCTGGCGGGTGGCTGCGATGTGCGCGAGTCGGCGGAATTGATGTTTTATCTCGCGGCGCGGCATACATCGTTCGACGCTTACGAGAAGCGCCAGCGCAAGGGCTATCTGTTCGTGATCACGGATGAGATGGCATACAACGATGTCAAAGCCGACGAGATCGAGCGCATCTTCGGGCGCAAGCTGAACCAGAATGTGCCGCTGCGCGTGATCATGGACGAAGCGCGCGAAAAATATCATGTGTTCGTGATCATTCCGCAAACCAGCAGCGGCAAAAACGAGAGCATGATCACGTTCTGGCAAACCTACGCCGATCCGCAGCATGTGGTGGTGCTGAACAAGCCCGATGACGTGTCGGAAACCATCGCGCTGATGATCGGCATGACCGAGCGCGCGATCACGCTGCAAGACGGGATCGATCATCTGCGCGCAGATGGCGCGAGTGCCGAGACGATCAGCGCGCTGCAACAAGCGCTTTCCGCCATTGATGATGGCGGCGTGCGCGGCGCGGGCAAGCTCTCCAGCAGTGATGACAATAAAGGCGGACGCGGCGCGCGCCGTTTGTGATGCAGGCGGCGATCATAGTCGTCGATCTGGCGTTTGGCGACAGCGGCAAAGGCGGGATCGTCGATTATCTGACACGCGCACGCAGCGCGCACACCGTGATCCGCTTCAATGGCGGGGCGCAGGCGGCGCATAACGTGGTCACGCCCGATGGACGGCAGCACACGTTCACGCAGTTCGGCAGCGGATCATTTGTCGCGGGTGTGCGCACGGTGCTGGCGCAGCAGGTGTTGATCGAGCCGTTCGCGCTGTTCAACGAAGCAGATCATCTGCACGCGCTTGGCGTGACTGACGCTTTAGATCGCCTGTGGATCGACCGGCGCGCGCGCGTGATCACACCCTATCACATCGCGGCGAATCGGGTGCAAGCGCTGGTCGCGGGCGCCGCGCATCCGGGAACGTGCGGCATGGGCG
>JBGSRB010000296.1:0-6970 GCA_041737735.1 Anaerolineae bacterium
TCGCCCTGCGTGCGCTCGGACAGGCAGGAACGGTCGCGACCCGAGCGCGCCGCTGCGACCTCACGGAGTACTTCGTCGAAGGCTTCGGGATTCAGCCCGGCGACATCGAGAGGATCGTGCAGGGTGCGGCGGCGCTGATATAAGCCTTCGTCATCCTCAACCGTTTGGGTGACCGTGCCGAGAATCACCAAGTCAGCCCACAGACGAAAATGATGATCGCTCGCGCTTAAATGCAGGCGTGCGCGCGGCGGCAGTGCCAACCACATATACGCGATGCGCCGTCGTTCTTCGCGTGTGGTGCGCGCGCGCAGTTCGACATACCAACGCGGCAGCGCAATTAAAGACGTAAGCCGCGCCAAGCGCGCGCGATGCTCGTGTGCGAAATACGCCAGCAGCAAAAACACCATGCCGAAGGTGAACGCGGGAAAACGTGGCGCTAACATCGCGCTGTAGAGCAAGCCGCTGCTTAACGCCAGCGCCCCCAACCACAGCAGCAGCGGCGCATAGATCACATACGAATCATCCAGCACGGCATAGCGCTCGAAGTGGCGCAGCACGGGCGCTTTATACACCCCCGCCGCGATCAACAGCACCCGCCCGAACATGATCACGCTGATCAACAGCGCTAGTAACAGCAGCAGCATGAGCTTCACCCAAGCTGTGAAGGTTAAACAATACTTTCATTCAGTGTATCACGATGCGCGCGCGGCGTATAAATTCTGTGTAAGAAAACCGCCCGCCTGATTGACATCTGTTTCAGCACGGCTTACGATCAACGTGGATGATGGTTTATCAGTAAATGCGAGTTGACGACTCATGGCACAGGATTATTATAAAACGCTCGGCGTCAACCGTGATGCCGACGATAAAGCGATCAAGCTAGCCTTTCGCCGCTTGGCGAAGAAACATCACCCCGACGCGAACCCGAACGATCCAGCGGCGGAAAGTCGCTTCAAAGAGATCAATGAGGCTCACGAAGTCCTCAGCGATAAAAAGAAGCGCGCCGATTATGATCGCTTCGGCACAGCGACGCCCG
The DNA here is from genome assembly GCA_041737735.1 of Anaerolineae bacterium. Classification (GTDB taxonomy): domain Bacteria; phylum Chloroflexota; class Anaerolineae; order Aggregatilineales; family Phototrophicaceae; genus Flexifilum. The sequence continues at coordinate 1,037 of JBGSRB010000296.1, forward strand.
GCGTAGGTTTCGGCGGTGCGCCCGCGGGTGGTGGCGGCGCATATACCACAACCAACATGGATTTTGGCGATCTAAGCGATATGCTCGGCTCGATCTTTGGGCGTGGGCGTTCCGGCGGTGGTGCAGGCGGCGCGAACGTGGGTAATCCCTTCGCCAGCGGTAACTTTAGCACGCAAGCCGATGGTAATGACATTGAGCATCCGGTCAGCATCTCGCTGCGCGAAGCCTACACCAGCACCACGCGCATGATCAAAAAGGGCGAACGCACGATCCGCGTGAACATTCCCGCGGGTGCGAAAACTGGCACGCGCGTGCGCTTAACCGGCGAAGGTGAATCCGGCATGGGCGGTGGCAGACCGGGCGATCTCTATCTGCTGATCGCCGTCGAACCCGATACGCAGTTCGAGCGCGACGGCGACGATCTCACGGTGAATGTGCGCGTCGATCTGTTCACGGCGCTGTTAGGTGGCGAAATCGAAGTGCCGACGCTGGGCAAAACGCTCAAGCTCAAGATTCCAGCGGGGACAAGTTCGGGGCGCAACTTCCGCTTGACGGGCAAAGGGATGCCGATCCTCAACCGCCCGGACGCTCACGGCGATCTATTCGCGCGCATTTTGGTCAGCGTGCCGGATCAATTGACCGACGAACAGCGCACCCTGATCGAACAACTGCGCGCGACCTTTTAATGCGCCGCGCGTTTATTGCTATAATGCCCGACATCGCACGAACATCACGGAGCATCCCTGCCTTGAATCGCGCTATGGTTTTGTTTGTGCTGCTGCTGGTGGCGTGCGCGCCAACGCCATCCTTTGACGAACGCGCCCAACCCAGCACGCCCGTTGTGCAGCTTGCCGCGTTTCAGGCGCAGGTGAACGCGACTCCCACGCCCATCCCCGACAACCTGATCGACGCCGCTGACGCGGAATATCTGCTGCTGAGCAACATCTACGAGCGGGTGAATCCGTCGGTGGTCAATCTCGATGTCACGGTTGAAACGACAGTCGGACGCTTTAACGATCAAGCCAGCGGATCGGGTTTCGTCTACGATGAACAGGGACACATCATCACGAACGCGCACGTGGTCAGCGATGCGCGCGAAATCCGCGTGACATTTTATGATGGCGTGCTGGTCACGGCTGAAGTGGTCGGCGTCGATGTATTCAGCGATCTAGCGGTGGTGCGCGTGGACACCGACCGATCGCGTTTGCTGCCTGTCGTGTTTGGCGATTCGGACACCGTGCGCGTCGGTCAGCGGGCGATTGCCATCGGCAACCCGTTCGGCTTAGCCAGCTCGATGACTGTCGGCATTGTCAGCGGTTTGGGACGCCAACTGCCCTCGGCGGAACTGCTCAACAGCGCGTTGAGCGGCTTTGAGAACCCGTCGATCATTCAGGTGGATGCTGAAATCAATCCCGGCAACAGCGGCGGACCCTTGCTCAATTCACGCGGACAAGTGATCGGCGTCAACACCGCGATTCGCACCGAGTCGGGTGTGTTTCAGGGTGTCGGTTTCGCCGTGCCTGCGCGCACAGTGCTGCGCGTCATCCCCGAATTGATCGAGCGTGGGCGCGTCGAATATTCATGGCTAGGCATCAGCACCATTCCGGCAGCGAACGGCTTCTCGGTGGCGGGCTTAGCGGCTGATCTGAGCTTGCCCGTGAGCGCGGGCGTGCTGGTCGAGAACATCACGCCCAATTCGCCCGCTGCTGAAGCAGGCTTACGCGGCGGCAGTCGCATGGTCGATGTGCGCGGACGCACGATCTGCGCGGGCGGCGATATTATCGTGGCGATCAACGGGCAGTATGTGCGCTCGATGGATGAACTCGTCGCCTATCTGATCGCCAACACGCGCCCCGACGAAACGGTGACCATGTTGATCGTGCGCGGCGACGAAACATTCGATGTACCAGTCACGCTGCGTGCGCGCCCGAACAGCAGCGTGGGCTTACCCGCGTGCGGCGCGTCGTAACGATTAGGTGAACCCATCAACGAAAGGAACATAGCCTATGCGCCCCACCATCGGCTTGGCGCAGATGTACCCGAAACTGGCAGATGTGCCGCATAACCTGAGCGTGCATCTTGAGTATGTCGAACGGGCGGCGGCGCAGGGTGTCGATCTGCTCGTGTTCCCGGAATTGTCGCTCACGGGTTATCAGGTGCAGGATTTAGTGCCGGAAGTCGCCATCCGCGCGCAGCGTGATGATCCGACGTTCGCGGCGATGCTTGACGCCAGCCGCCACATGGACATCATGTTCGGCTTTGTGCATGAGGATGCGCGTAAACGCTTCTTCATCGCCGCGGCGTATCTCAGCGCGGGCGAATTGGTGCATGTGCATCACAAACTTTACCTGCCCACTTACGGCATGTTCGATGAGTCGCGCTTTTTCGATCAGGGCGAGCAGATCCGTGCGTTCGATACCCGTTTCGGGCGCGTGGGCATGTTGATCTGTGAGGATTTCTGGCACATGTCACCCACCTATCTGCTGTGGATGGACGGCGCTGATCTGCTTCTGTTTCACAGCTCCAGCCCTAGTCGCGGGTTGGACGACGGCGACCGACTAAGCGGCACGCGCTGGGTCGAACTGGTCAATCAAGCGTATGGCAGCATGTTCACCAATTACGTGATCCACTGTAACCGCGTCGGTTATGAGGATGGCAAAAATTTCTGGGGCGGATCGTCGGTGGTCGATCCCAACGGCGAGTTCGTCACGCATGGCACGTATTTTGACGAAACGCTGATCACCTGCCAGATCGATCTGAATCAACTTCAGCGCACGCGCGCGCGCCTGCCCCTGCTGCGCGACGAACGTCCGCAGATGGTGCAGCGCGAACTCGAACGGATTTTGAATGCTCATCATGCTCACCCGTGAGGCTTGCCCATGACCACGCGCACTAAACCCGACCTGCTGCACCGCCTCAAGATCAATTCTGAAGTGGCGCGGCGCGTGTTGACCGGCTTCATCCATGACGAGATCGCTAAAGCGGGCATGACGCGCGCCGTGATCGGTTTGTCGGGCGGCATCGACTCGGCGCTGTCAGCCTATCTCGCGGCGGAAGCGTTGGGCGCTGAGAACGTTCTCGCCGTGCGGATGCCTTACGCCACATCGAGCGCCGACAGCCTGACCGACGCCGACAGCGTGATCGACGCGCTCGGTTTGCCCACGCTGACCGTGCCGATCACGCCGATGGCTGACCCGCTGATCGACCAGTTCCCCGACATGAGCGCGAATCGCAAAGGCAACATCATGGCGCGCCTGCGCATGATCATCCTCTACGATCAGTCGATGGCGTGGGGCGGCTTGGTCATGGGAACGAGCAACAAAACCGAGATGCTGCTCGGTTATTCGACCATTTACGGGGACAGCGGCGTGGCGCTGCAACCGATTGCCGACCTGTATAAAGCACAGGTGCGCCAGTTGAGCGCGACGTTGGACGTGCCACGCGCGATCATCGACAAGCCGCCATCCGCCGATTTATGGGCGGGACAAACCGATGAAGGCGAACTCGGTTTCACCTATACCGACGTGGATCAACTGCTGTTCTTGCTGGTCGATGAGCGCTATACGGTCGATCAGGCGGTGGATGAAGGCTTTGAGCGCGCGTTTGTCGAAAAAGTGTGGCGGCGCGTGAAGATCAACCACTACAAACGCACCATGCCGAACATCGCCAAAGTCAGCCGCCGCACCATCGGACACGACTTCCTGTATCTGCGCGATTACGTCTAGGGCGCGGCTAACCACCGCGCTTGCTATAATCGGGGCATCGTTCGTCAAGCAGGAAGCCTAAGCGCATGACCGACTTGATTAACCCATTTGACATCCCCATCGAATATGAACGCGCCGAGTTCACTGCCGATCTGTGCATCAAGTGCAACATTTGCACGTCGGCGTGTCCGGTCGCGCCCGTGACTGAATTGTTTCCGGGACCAAAAACGGTGGGACCACAGGCGCAGCGCTTCCGCATGAACGAGCCGCGCGGCGACGAGTCGCCCGACAAAAGTGTGGATTACTGTTCCGGCTGCGGCATTTGCACGATGGTGTGTCCTCATGGCGTCAAAATCATGGAGATGAACGCGCGCGCCCGCGAAGCGCTGTATGACGGACACATCCCCTTGCGGAATCGCATTTTAGGGCGCAGCGAATTGATGGGCAAGCTCGGTCATCGCTTCGCGCCGCTGCTCAATTGGGGGGCGAACATTCGTCCCGCGCGTGTGATCGCGGAAAAAGTGATCGGCATTCACCGCGATGCGCCGCTGCCGCGCTTCGAGTTCACGCCCTTTCGGGCATGGTTCGCACGGCATAAGCCGCGCGCCGCCGAACCCGCACGCGGGCAAATCGCGTATTTTCACGCCTGCGCGGGCAACTATTTTGACACGGCGGCATCGAAAGCGGCGGTGTTGGTGCTGGCGCATAACGGCTATGACGTGGTGCTGCCTGAACAAAACTGCTGCGGACTGCCGATGCAAAGCAACGGTGAGTTTGCCGCCGCGCGCGATCATGCGGGGCGCAATCTCGACAGCTTGGGCGAGTATGCGCGGCGCGGAGTTCCCATCGTCGGCGCGAGTACGTCGTGTACGCTTAGCCTCAAGTCGGATTACCGCGAGATTTTGCAGCTTGATCATCCGGCGCGTGATGTGGTGTCGGCGCATGTGTATGATATCAGCGAATTTTTGCTGCTGCTGCATCAACGCGGCGAACTCAAGACCGATTTTAAGGCGCTACCGTTCGCTGACCTGCTCTATCACGCGCCGTGCCAGCAAAAAGCGCATAACATCGGACAGCCCGCGCTCGACCTGTTCGAGTTGATCCCGGCTTTGCGTGTGCAGCTATCCGAAGCGGCGTGCTGCGGCATCGCGGGAACGTATGGGTTCAAAGCGGAAAAGTATCAGATCGGCATGGATGTGGGCGCACCGCTGTTCGCGCAGGTAGAAGCGGCGGGCATCGATAAGCCCGTGATCTGCGACAGTGAAACGTGCCGCTGGCAGATCACGCACGCCACGCAAGCGCGCAGCGTGCATCCCATGCAGATTTTGGCAGCAGCTTACGGACTCATGCCGTTGTAAGCGCGCGACAACGCCGCGTTGTTACAACGCGCTGCGCCCTTGTAGCGCGCGCATGAGCGTCACCGTGTCGGCGTATTCAATATCGCCGCCCTGCGGCAATCCGCGCGCCAACCGCGTGAGCTTGATCCCCTTAGGCGCGAGTTCGCGCTGAATGAACATCGCGGTGGCGTCGCCTTCTAAGCCGGGGTTGGTGGCGACAATCACTTCGAGCGCGCCCACCTGATCGACGCGCTGCACAAGTTCCGAGATTTTCAAGTCGTCGGGCCCGATGCCGCCCGTGTACGAGATCGCGCCGTGCAGCACATGATACACGCCGCTGTAACTGCCCGTGCGTTCGATGGCTAACACATCAAGCGGTTCTTCGACCACCGCAATCGTGCGCTGATCGCGGTTGTTATCAGCGCAAATGCCACATGGATTGCTAACCGTGATGTTAAAGCAGGTCGAACACAGCATCGTTTGCGCTTTGAGTTCGCGCAGCGCGTCGGCAAGTGTTTGCGACACTTCATCGGGCGCGCGCAGCAGATAATATGTCAGGCGCGATGCTGACTTGGGCCCGATGCCGGGCAAGCGCGCTAAGGCGTCGATCATCCGCGTGATCGGTTCGGGCATAGCTTTGGACATGGTTGATCCCGGTTTCTACACGATTTAGATTTACAGCCGATCCGCGACGATCTCCGCCACATCTTTGATCTGCATCGATCCGCCGCTGTTCGCCTGCGCCGACTCGAACATCTGCATACAGAACGGACAGCCCACCGCCAGCACATCCGCGCCGGTCGCCTGCGCTTCTTCATAGCGCTCAGCGTTGACCGGTTTCGCGCCGTGTTCTTCCTCTTTCCAGAACTGCGCGCCGCCCGCGCCACAGCACA
>JBGSRB010000293.1:0-2327 GCA_041737735.1 Anaerolineae bacterium
CGATGCCGATAAAGAGGGCTTCCTGCGCTCGGAACAAGCGCTCATCCAGAACATCGGGCGGGCGGCGCGCCACATCGAAGGGCAGGTGATCATGTATGCTGACAGGATGACCGACTCGATGAAGCGCGCCATCGACGAAACCGACCGCCGCCGTGCCATTCAAACCGCGTATAACACCGAGCGCGGCATCGAACCGAAAAGCATCGTCAAGGCGGTGCGCGACCTCACCGACCGCGTGCGCGGCATGGTCACAGAAGAAGATCGCGCCGCTGCGGGGCAAGATGGTTTCCCGACGCTGGACGCGCTGCCCAAAGATGAACTACATCGCATGTTGAAGGAACTCGAAACCGAAATGAAGAACGCCGCCAAAGCGCTGGAATTTGAGCGTGCCGCGCTGCTGCGCGATCAATTGGTGGAGCTGCGGAAGGCTCTGGTCGATAAAGACCCGGCGGGCATGTTGATGGATTAGTTCATACAGGGGCGACTCATGAGTCGCCCCTACAGATGTACTTTTGTGATGCGGCTTACACCACGAACTGACCATCTTTGTAGAACAATTCGCCGTCCACGTGAATGGTGCTGTCGGCACGCATGTCGCAGATCATATCCCAATGCACGGTGCTGCGATTGACGCTGCCCGTGTCGGGATAGCCCGCGCCGATGGCAACATGCACCGTGCCGCCGATCTTCTCGTCGTACAAAATGCTGCCCGTGAATTTGTCGATGCCGAAGTTCGTGCCAATGGCGAACTCGCCCAGATAACGCGAACGCGAGTCGGCGTCAAGCTGAGCATAGAGTAAGTCTTGATTTTTCGCGGCGCTGGCTTTGCTCACGCGCCCATCCTCAAACGTCAGTTCGATGCCTTCGACCGCGCGCCCCTGCACAATCGACGGGAACGACGCGCGATACCACCCCTTGACCGACTCCTCAACGGGACCCGTGAAAATTTCGCCATCGGGCATATTGCGTTCGCCACAGGCATTGATGAAGATGCGCCCGTCAATCGAGAGTTCGAGATCGATGTTGGGTCCTTGCAGCTTGACGTGCTTCTTGCCCTTCAGCCAGTCGATTTTCTTCTGCTGCATCTCACCAAGCGCACGCCACGACGCCACCGGATCATCTTTATCAGCAAATGTGGCTTTGAACACGAAATCCTCGTATTCTTCGAGGCTCATGCCTGCTTCCTGCGCGCTGCCTTCAGTGGGATACAGCGTGCCGACCCAGCGCATTTGCCCGTCAGCGGCGCGGCTCATCCGCGTGTCGAGCCACGAACGCCGCGCCGACTGCACCGATTGCATCCGTTTGGTGTCGATCTGCGTGTTGGCGCGCGTATTGGCAAGCGCTCCAATGCGGATATACACATCGGCGTTGTCGTAATACAGTGTGTGCGACGGATCAAGCCACGCGATCTGATCATCGCTGGCGTGTCGGTAAAACTCACGCGCCATATATTCATCCGTGAACATGAGCGAAGGATTGCCGCCCGCCTTGATCACCGCCGAATACACTTCGCGCAGCAGCGGCAGGGCGGCGACATCACCGAGAATGCCCACCCAATCGCCCGCTTTGACCGTTGTTGAGTAATTGACGAGAATGTCCGCCAATTTTGATAACCGCTTATCGACCATCATGATTGTTTGTTCGCTTTCTAAACGAGCGCGGCGGCTGCCGCCAGCGCTGCTTTATAATCGGGTTCATCGCCCATCACACCAACATACTGCACATAGCGCACGACATCGTGCTGATCGACCACGATCACCGCGCGCTGCGTCACGCGCAGATCGGTCACATGCAGGCTGTAGGCGTTAGCAAAGTTCATGTCTTTGTGATCGGAGAGTGTCTCCAACCGTTCGATGCCTTCAGCCGCACACCAACGCCGCTGTGCGTAAGGTAGGTCAGCGCTGACGGTCAGCACGATCACCGCGTCGCCTAACGCATCGGCTTCCTCGTTGAAGCGGCGGGTTTGCGCGGCGCACACGCGCGTATCGAGCGATGGCACGATGCTGATCAGCTTGACCTTACCCGCATAACTCACCAGCGACTTGATCGACCAGTCGTTCGCCGTCAAACGGAAATCGGGCGCGGCGTCCCCCACTTGCAGCATTTCGCCCGCTACGTCGAGGGGGCGATCTCCAAGATACATCACATGCGGCATAGATTAGTCCTTTTACATCGTATTCAGCGAAAGTTGAATGTCAAAATGAAGTATAACGCGCTGCGCTTTAATGGGGGAGTGCTTCAGCCAATGCCGCGCGGACTTCCTGCGCGCTTGGTGTGCCATCGAGATCAACGCGCGTGACGCAGGTCGCGCCTAAACGCGCGCCCAC
>JBGSRB010000299.1:0-7280 GCA_041737735.1 Anaerolineae bacterium
CTGTGCGCGGCAATGTGGGCGTCGCGCTTGGCGTCGGACAGCAGATCAGCTTTGTTCAACAGCACGATCACGGGCGTGCCGCCGCGCAAACGCGCCACCGTTTCCGCGAGATACTCATCGGCTTTGGTGGGCAGTTCGCTCACATCGAGCAGCAGCAGAATCGCGTCCGAATCCTGAAAGGCTTGCTCCGCCGCGCGCACCATATATTCACCCAATTTGTGCTGGGGCGCGTGCAGTCCCGGTGTGTCGATGAACAGAATTTGCGCGCGCTCGTTCGTGAAAATCCCGATCTGGCGGCGGCGCGTGGTCTGCGGTTTGGGGCTGACAATGGCGATCTTGCTGTCGAGCAAACGGTTGATCAGCGTCGATTTGCCCACGTTGGGGCGTCCGGCGACGGTGATCACGCCGCTGCGATGATCGGCGGGCAGTTCTTGGTCGAGCAGTTCGTCGTGTTCGTGATCATTCATGAGGTTGTGTCATTTCACGCCAAGCGGCGATAGTGTCGTAACGCGGTAGAGTGTTGAGCAAGCGCGCGGGCAAAGCGGCGTCGGGCGGCGCGATGATCGCGCTGACGCTGGCGACTGGGCGGGTTGCTGATGCTTCAGTATAAACCAGCACGTCAATCGGCAGCACGAGATCGAGATTTTTGACGTAGGTCATCTCGTCGCGCCCGTCGTTGCGAAAGCCGAACACCTCAGCCCGCGGATACAAATTGCTGCGCTTGGTCACGAACTCCCACGCGGCATCACCGGTCAGCATTTCGCCGTAATCAATGGCGACCAGCCCCGGCACAATCGAGACATGCGGCTTGCCCAGATAACGCACACCATAACGCGCGATCAGATCGCCCTGCGCCACCACGTTGACGCCTTCCGGCGCAGCCAGCGCGATCACGTAGGCGTCAGCCAGCGCCAGCACCGCGCCAGCAAACAGATCGCCAATGGGCTGGCGTTCGGGGATCGCGTTGGGCATCAGGCGCGTTATCCGTGTGGCAGAACGGGCTGCGCGGCGTGGGCAGCGTCGTGATCGGCATGTTCGGTCACATCGGCGGCATCATCGCCATGATGATCGTCGTGATGTCCGTGATAATGCGGTTCGTTAATGTCGTCGAAGTTGGCGAACGGACGCACCACGCTAAACCAGCCGATGATGCCCGCGATCAGCAGCAGCAAGCCGCCGACGAACGCCAAGCCGATCAGGTTAGTGTCGGCGCTGACGCCCTGCACCACGCCGATGCCAAGCGCGACGATCATCAAGGTCAAGCCGCCGCCCGCTGCCAGCGCCAGCCCAAACGGAATCGGTTCACGAGTAGGGTTACCGGGCTGTGTGGTCACGTTGATTGCTCCTGTTGGGCATTTGGATTGATCATGCGTCTAATTTTGCCCGCTGCGGGGCGGCGCGTCAAGCATGAGCCGTGTCACAAGTCCATTATAGGCGGATCGGCACATGTGGATTATGATCACTGGCTTATGCTTAAGTCAGGCTAAAGGATGATGGTAATCATGACGCAACCCGCCTTGTATCCGCTGCTGCTCGATCCCGCGCTGCATGTCAAAGTGTGGGGCGGGCGCAAGCTGGAAGCGCGGCTGAACAAAACTTTACCCAGCGCTGATCCGTATGGTGAAGCGTGGGAACTGCACGACAGCGCGCACATCGCCAACGGCGCGTTAAACGGGCGCACCATCGCGGAAGCGCTGGCGCTCTACGGTCATGATCTGGTGGGCGCGGCGCACGATCCCGCGTTGGGGATGCCCCTGCTGGCAAAATTTCTGGATGCGCGCGCGTGGCTGTCGGTGCAGGTGCATCCTAATGACGAGCAAGCGCGGCGCTTGGAAAATGAGCCGCGCGGCAAAACTGAAGCGTGGTATGTGATCGATGCTGAACCCGGCGCGCAGTTGGTGATCGGCGTGCAACCCGGCGTGAGCAAAGCCGACCTGCGCGCGGCGATTGAGAGTAACACGCTCGAAGCGCTGCTGGTCTATGCCGAGGTGCGCGCGGGTGATCTGCTGTTTGTGGCGGCGAACACGATCCACGCTTTAGGACCCGGCATCCTGATCTACGAGATTCAGCAGTCGAGCGACATCACCTATCGCCTGTACGATTGGGGGCGCGCTGACCTGACTGGCGTGCCGCGCACGCTGCACATTGACAAAGGCATCGACGTGGCGCGCCTGGGCGATCTGCCAACGATTCAGCATTTCGATGATGCGCCCGAAGCCGTGATCGTCGACTCGCCCTTTTTTCAAACGCGCCGGCATCACCTCGACGGTGCAGCGGTCGATCTCGCTACGGACGGTGCCTTTCACATTCTGACGTGCATCGACGGCGCGATCCAGATCGAGTCCAGCGCGGGCGCGCTCACGCTCGACAACGGACGCAGCGCCTTAATTCCCGCGTGTTTGGGCGCGTATACGCTCAGCGGACACGGGCGCGTGCTGCGCGCGTTCACGGCTTAGCCGCCGTCAAGTTGTGTTATACTGTATTACATATCATTCGCGTCGCACCTAACATGAGATCACGAGAACAATCGCCTGTGAAAACGCCGCTGCTCGATAAATATGCCCTGATCGCCGCCGCCAAAATCGCCGCCGAACATGCCTACATTCCCTATTCTAAGTATCGCGTGGGCGCGGCATTGCTCACACAGGATGGCAGAGTTTTCACCGGGTGTAACATCGAAAACGCGGCGTATCCCGCGACCATTTGCGCCGAACGAGTCGCGCTGGTCAAAGCGGTGAGCGAAGGCGTGCGCGAGTTTGCCGCGCTTGTCGTGATCACGCGCGACGGCGGATCGCCCTGTGGCATCTGTCGCCAGATGCTCTACGAATTCGCGCCCGATCTGCGCGTGCTGCTGGTGGATGACGACGAGAACATCATTTACGATGGCACGCTGCGTCAACTGTTACCGCTCGGTTTCGGACCCGATCATCTCATCTAATCATGGCGCCTGAACGTCAGTTTAAAACCCCCGCGCTGATTCTGCGGCGCTTCGATCTCGGTGAAGCCGACCGCGTGCTGACCATCCTCACGCCGCGTCACGGCAAATTTGAGGTGGTCGCCAAAGGCGCGCGCAAACTCACGAGTCGCAAAACCGGACACTGCGAACTATTCACGCGCGCGGACATGCTGATCCATCGTGGGCGCGATTTAGGGATCGCCGTGCAAAGCGAGATGAGCGCGGCTTATCTGCCCCTGCGTGATGATCTGACGTGCGGCGCGCTGGCGGGTTATGTCGCGGAACTGACGGATCGCTTTCTCGAATCGGGGCATGAGGGCGATGCTGAATCGAGCGGCGCGTTTATGCTGCTCGATGCGACGTTTGCGCGCATCTGTGAACTAGACGATCCGCGTGTTGCCGTGCGTTATTTCGAGCTGCATCTACTCGATCTGGTCGGGTTTCGCCCGGAACTACAGGAATGTGTGATCGGTCACGAGCCGATCCTGCCGCATGATCAATTCTTCAGCTATGCCGAAGGCGGCGTGGTTTGTCCCACGGATGCCGCGCGCGGCACGTCGTTCATTCCCCTGCCCTTGGGAACACTCAAAGCGCTGCGCCATCTGCAACGCTCACGCTGGCAGCAGATCGCGGCGCTGGCGCTGACCGACGAGCGCCAGCATGATCTCGAACGGATCATGCACGGCTATCTCACGTTTGTGCTGGAGCGGCGCTTGGGGAGTCTCGATTTTCTGCGGCGGCTGCGGCGGTAACATCCACGAAAACAAAGCGGGGCGCACTCATGTGTACGCCCCACTTGCTTCACGCGATCAGCACTCGCTGTAACCACAGGTCAGGCACTTGCGGCAGCCTTCCGCGCGGATGAGCGACACCGTGCCGCACGACGGACACATCTCCGCGCCGTTGATCGTCTGGTTGGCGGCGGGCGTTTGCGGCAGCAGCGGGATCGTCCCGTGATCCGCGTCGCCGTTGCCGTTCGTGTCGAACGTCTGCGTGAACAGGTTCAACTGCTGCGCTTTGTCCTCCGGAAAATACTGCGTCATCAGCGTGGACGCGACCGCGTCCGGCAGCGACATCACCCGATTGGGTCCCATGCCGTAAGAGCGCGCCCCGCCGATGCCCTGAAGCTGATCGATCACCAGCTTGAGCATCTGCATCCGGTTTTGCGGCGCGGTGGTGCGAAGTTGCAGCGAGATCATGCGTCCTAAGCCTTCGGCGTCGGCTTGTAAGTCGCTGCCTGCCTTGCCCGGCGCGGTGATGAACACTTCAAACGGATAGCCGTGTTCGTCGCTGTTCATGGTGACGTATGCCATGCCGAACGGCGTCCGCACGCTGACGGTCACACCCTGCAAAATGTGCGGGCGCGGATAAATGCGATATGGCGTGGCGACCTGCGTCACGGGTTCGACAGGCTTGGCGGGTGCTTCGGCGGGCTTCTCCTCTTGCTTAAGCATCAACACCTGCTCATCGCGGCTGCCGTCACGATAGACCGTGCCGCCCTTGCAGCCCAGTTCATACATGTATTCGTACAGTTCGCGCGTTTGCTCGACCGTGTAGCTGTTGGGCAGGTTCGCCGTCTTGCTGATTGCGGCATCGACCCAACGCTGAATCGCCGCCTGCACGCGCACATGATCTTTGGGCGACAGCTCCATCGCCGTGACGAAGTAATCGGGCAGTTCCGTCTCATCGGGATGCGCGGCGCGCCATTCCTGCACAATCGGCACTTGCTCCTCATGCAGACCCAAGCGGCTCTTGCGGTAGTACACCCACGAGTAGAACGGCTCAATGCCCGTGGAGGTGTTCACCATGGTTCCAATTGTTCCGTTTGGTGCTTGTGTAAGCAAAGTAACATTTCTTACACCGTACTTAGCAACCCGTTCCCGAATATCCGCTGGCATCGATTGCATGAAGCCACTTTGCACGAACTTCTCGCCATCGAACTGCGGGAACGCGCCGCGTTCTTGCGCCAATTCAATCGAGGTTTCATACGCCGCGCGCGCGATGAACGCATACAGCTTGTCGATCAGTTCGATGCTTTCGTCGCTGCCATAGCGCACGCCCAGCCGGATCAGCAGTTCCGCCAAGCCCATGTTATTCAGCCCGACGCGCCGCTCGCTCATCTGCTGATCTTTGTTCTCGTCGAAGAAATACGGCGTCGAGTCGATGATGTTGTCGAGAAAGCGCGTAGCATAACGCACGCACGTATCGAGCGAGTCCCAGTCGATGTCGTGGGCGGCTTCATCGTAGAAGCGGGCGAGGTTAATGGCTCCTAAGTTGCAGACTCCCCAACCCGGCAAACCTTGCTCGCCGCAATTATGAACTACTATATTATTTGCAACAAATGAATGCGTTTCCGATTGTGTCAAGTCGAAAACTTCTTCATTTCCGTCAGCCGTTATACTGTCCACCACTGCAACGAAAGTTTCGCTTGCAAATCCACGTTTGCGTCCAAGCACATGCTGATGCAGCTTTTGCTGCTTACGATCTAAAAGGAAATTGATCTCACGATCAAACACCGCCATATTGTGTCTGGTAATGAGAAGTTCGTGCTGTGCTTCACACCAATATGACTTTAGCTCGCGGTTGCTATCAGGCATCATGCGATAGCCTGCTTTACGTCTTTCGCGGTAGATACGGCTTGCAATGCCAAAGTTGAGTAGAAGTTGCTGCACACCCTCAAGCAATTCGAGATCATTAGCGGCAAGACGTACACTCGCCTCATCACCACGAGTTTGAATGCTTCCATCTGCTGTAAACAGGGCTTGAAGGAAACCGCGCTGCATATCTTCGCTGCCTTGGAACACGCCTTCAGGAACACGGTGTTTCTTCTCAATCAAGCCATACTGCGCGATCAAAGTGTGCAACCGATTTGACTTCACGCGCGCTTCATCACGTCCCCCAACATCGATTACGCCAACGGGGTAACTACGGGCAATTGCCGTGAGCGGTTCTACCAACTCAGTAACGTACTCAGCAAACACGTGTGCTAGCTCTTGTTTTTCCTCGCCGAAGAATGACAGCACAACTTGATCCTTTTTGATAGTGCCATCACCAATTATCCACCCTAGAACACGCCCTAATTCCAGTGACCCTTCCGTTCCAAAACCACCTTTGCGGTTAACGATATGAATCTGGTCACCCTGTTTGAGTTCCTGTAGTTCCTTCCAACCAGATGGAGTCATAAAACGATGGTCGGCAGTGGCGCGAACATAGTAACCCTGCTTTGTTTGCAGGCGATACACAGGTTTGATGCCTGTCATGAACATACGTGACGATGGCAATGTGGTGCGCTCAACTTTGAAACGACCATCGACCACGACTTCAAATTGGTCTTCGTTGTCAAAAAGTTCACGCGCAGTGATCATGCCCTTATTTGTACTGATGCGCGTATCCCCAGTAACACAGGGATTTGTAGCGATAATCGGCGCAAAGTAGTGGCTGTTCGACATTTTGTTATAACGCTCACGGTAAAACACCCCCGGCTCGGCGCTTGTCCACGCGCTTTCGATGATCGCGTTCCACACTTCGCGCGCCTTGACCGTCTTGTACTTGATCACCGGACGCCCCGCCGCGATCCACGCATCGAGATTGCCATCCCATGCTTCGTCATAATCGGGAGCGCTCGTATCAGGGAACACCAAGTCCCAATCGGCGTCAGACTTGATCGCTTCCATCAGCTTATCCGACACGCCAACGCTGATATTCGCATTGGTGATCTTGCCCGCTTCGCGCTTGCTGTTGATGAAATCAAACACGTCAGGGTGCCAGTCATCAAGGATGAGCATCAAGGCGCCCCGGCGCGAGTTGCTGGTATACACGCCAGAACCACTAAGCAAATGCACGTCATCGACTTCAAAATCGTACACATCGCTGCTGGCGACAGGTTCAATGCTGGCGATCTGATCGGGCATGGTTCGCAGCAGATCATTGATCGCTTCCGCATGGACGGCTTGCCCATCGGCGGCTAAGCGCGCGCTGATGCGTTCGAGTTGACCAAAACCAATGCGTTCGCTCACACCGTCATGAATGCGCTGGCGATACTTGGCACGCGCGCCTAACGCCGTCCACACAGTAAACGGATAGGTATTTTCTTCGCGCTTACTGGAATCGCGCGGCGCTTTCAACTGCGGCACGAAATCGGCAAAGCGCGCTTTGAACCGCGATCCTGTGACCGTAAGGCGATAGATCGTCTGCCAGCCCTGCGCGCTGCGGTCGGTCGTGCCAATGCGCGACACAATGCCGTTGAGGGCGAGCAACTGCTGCACATCCGCCAGCATTTCGCGGCTGATGCTGTCGAAGCCATAACCGCCTTTGCTTCCGCGAT
>JBGSRB010000337.1:0-1908 GCA_041737735.1 Anaerolineae bacterium
GCTGTCCACATCGAAGCTGACGCCCAGTTCGCCCGCGCGCACCTGCCAGAAGCGTTCGCCCGCGCGCAGCGTAAACACGGCGTGATCATCGTAGGTGAAGGCGGCTTCGAGCGCCGCGCGCGCTTGATCGCGCGTCATGCCGCCGAGCGCGATCGTCTGGCGCGCGCCCGCTTGATCGACGGCGTAACTGGTCACGCCGGGCAGGATGCGCTCACGAAAGTTGACTTGAAACGCGGTGATCAGCACGCCGAAAATCACGATCAGCAGCACGCCGCCCGTGATCAGCAGAATCGGCAGGCGAATGATCCACGGGTTGAACGGTGCGTCGTCGTCGGGCGGGGGCGGGGGAGCATAACGGGTTTGATACACAGCCATCGCTTAACAATGAAACTCCACACTTATCTCGGTGCATCTAGTGTACCACAGGCGACAGATCGCCCCACCACTTGCGCCAACATCGAGTCACGCGGGATTCGTGCATTTTTGCGTGATCCGCGCTATTGTGACGGCATTCTAACTTCCATTACACAGCATTAAGGACAGCACAACATGGGCTTGAAGGCAGATCGTTGGATTCGGGAAATGGCGCAGCAGCACGGCATGATCGAGCCGTTCGTGGAAAATCAGGTGCGCGAAGGCGTGATCAGCTACGGGTTAAGCTCATATGGCTACGATATGCGCGTTGCCGACGAGTTCAAAGTGTTCACCAATGTGTATTCGCAAGTGGTCGATCCTAAAGCCTTCAGCGAACAATCGTTTGTCAACGTGCAGGCGGACGTGTGCATCGTGCCGCCGAACTCGTTCGCATTGGCGCGTTCGATTGAGTATTTTCGCGTGCCGCGCGGCGTGTTATGCATCTGCTTGGGCAAATCGACCTATGCGCGGTCGGGGATCGTGTGCAACGTCACGCCGTTCGAGCCGGAATGGGAAGGCTACGTTACGATTGAGATCAGCAACACGACGCCGCTGCCCGCCAAGATTTACGCCAATGAGGGCATCGCGCAAGTCTTGTTCTTTGAAGGCGATGAAGTGGCGGAAGTCTCGTATAAAGATCGCAAAGGCAAGTATCAGGGGCAGGTCGGCGTGACTCCGCCGCGCCTGTGAGTCGTGTGCGTTTGCCCACCCCTGACCATTGTCGTTTTTTCCCATATTTCAAGTGCGTGTTATACTGCGTTCATGGGCAGTTATGAAGATCATCAAGCGCTGATTGATTCCATCAAAGCGCGCGGTTGGAGCAGCATCGCCATCACGCTGATCGACGCTTTAGCGCCGTTGGGCATCATCGGCGCGCAGATGGTCTATATCGCCCAACCCGCCGCGCGTGCTTTCGGCGTGCCGGGCGATCTGCTGGCAGGCTTGGCGGGCGCGCTTGAACATCCTGATGAACTCGCGCGCATCCGTGCGGAGCTGGACGACGAATCACCCGATCAATCGTAAGGGGGAATGCCGCTTTGGATAGCACCACACAGCTTATCACGACGGTGATCATCCTGATTGCGTTCGTCGTCAGCGTGACCGCGACGCAGGTGATCCGCCGCCGCCGCGATGCTTTCCCGTTCCGCGCGATTCCAGCATATGAAGCGCTGCCCCTGTTCGTCGGCGGCGCGATCGAAGCGGGGCGCGCGGTGCATGTCTCGTTGGGTGATGCCGGCATCGGCGGGCGCGACACCGCTTTAGCGCTGGCAGGCGCGGAATTGTTCTTCCAAGCCGCCCAACGCGCGACCGCAGGCGCAGCCGCCCCGATCTTAACCGTAGGCGATACCACCGCGATCCCGTTAGGCTACGGCATGTTACGCCGCGCTTACGCCAGTCGTGATCGGCTCGAACGTTTCGACGCCACAGGCGTGCGCTGGTTTCCCGGAGATGGGCGTTCGCTGGCGTTCGTCGCCGCGCTGACCGCCACCATCG
>JBGSRB010000382.1:0-5142 GCA_041737735.1 Anaerolineae bacterium
GCCCACATGCGCCGCGCGTCCAGCGCAGCGTTGGCAGTTGGGTTAGGACTGGTCACGCTGCTGGTTGCGCCGCTGCTAATGCTGCTGACGTGGCTCATCATCGCGCTATTGAATGACGCCGCCGCCCTCAACACGTTGATCGCCGGCGCGCTTAGTCTATCGGGCGCGTTGGCATCGGCGGCGGGATCGTTGGCAAGCGGCGCCCAACGGGTGTTGGAAGTTTATCCAGAAGCGCCTGCGCTCATGCTCACGTTGATTCCAGCGGGTGCGCTGCTGCTGATCCATTATGCGTGGACGACGCGCGTGCCACAGCGGGCTGAGGTCTAACGCCTATCTTGAACTATACGCAAGGACGAATGATGCGCCGCTTCGGGCTGATCCTGATCATCATACTCGCGTCACTGGCGCTGCTCTCGGTAGCACTGTGGAGTGAACTGCGCCCGATCACCCGTGATGACGGCGTAATCGTCGCGCCGATTTTCGTCCAGATGGGCAGTCATACCGGCGATCTCGTGGTCACTGGGCAATATGTGGACATCGATGCCAGCGCGCTTATTCTGGGCAACGTCTCGTTGATCGGACAAGACGTTGATGTCGCCGGACAAATTAATGGTGACCTGACGATTCTGGCGGACACGATCACGCTGCTGCCCGACGCCACGATCATGGGTTCGGTGCATCTGCTCGGCGGTGAAGCGCAGATCAGCGGCAGCATCGCGGGCGATCTAGTGCTGAATATGCAGCGGGCGAACATCGATCCGCTTGCGCTCAATCTCGCGGGCGTGGTGCAGGTGTGCAATCAAGCCCTGCTCGACTCGCTGGCGTTGCCAAGCGCCCGTATTGAGCCATGTTCGGCGCCTGATGTGTTCGCACCGCTGATCGCGCTGCGCGAAGGCGTGCCGCTGCTGAGCCAAACATCGCAGGAAATCGATCTGTTAATCACCGTGATCGGTGGTGTGCTGTTCGTCGGTGTCACCGCGCTGCTGGTCACGATCACGCCGCTGCGCGTCAGCCGTGTGGAAGAAGCCATCCGTCAGCGCCCCCTAGGATCATTAGGCGTGGGTGTGGCGGTCTATATGCTGGTCAGCGGCACTGTGATCGGCGCGATCCTCAGTTTAGCGGCATTCCCACCGCTGGCACTGCTGACGATACCTGTAAGTTTGATAGCGCTGGCAAGCGCGGGCGGGCTGGCGCTTATCGGTTTGCCGACGATCGCGCTGATGATCGGTGACGCGCTGTTGGTGCGCGTGGGCGCGCCGCAGCCTCCCCTGATCGCGGCGATCGTGGGTGCAACCGTGTTGTATCCCCTGTTTGCGTTAGGCGATGTACTGTTGATCGGCGGCGGCGCGGCGGTCGCGCTCGGCGCAGGCGGTGCATTAGTCACACGCTGGGGCGGACAGCCCGTTCAACGCGCGTATTTTATTCAAGGGTAGGGCATTTCCGCGCAACTTTCGCTACACTGATTATCACTTGTGATCAGTTCAACCGCAGAAAGAAGCGCACTTCCCATGACCACATCCTACACCACCCGCATTGATGCGCTGCACCGGATCGATGCCGACGCCGTGATCCTTGTGCCGGGTGCCAACCTCAAATACTTCACCGGACTTGACTTCCACCTGAGCGAACGCCCGATTTTGGGCGTGTTCACAGCGGACGGCTTAACTTTCGTTGTGCCGCAGCTTGAGGTGCAAACATTGGTCAAGCGCCCGGACTTGAACGCGCGCGCGATCACGTGGCGCGATGAAGAAGGTTACATGGGCGCGTTCGCCCGCTTGATCGATGAACTGGGCTTGCGCGGCGCACGCATCGGCGTGGATGGCATGACCATGCGCGTGACCGAGCTGCTCAACTTGCAGCAGATCGATCCGTCGCTGCGCGTGACGCCTATCGAGCGCGACCTGATCGCCATCCGTGCGATCAAAAGCGCCGACGAGATCGCCTTACTACGCACTGCCGTTCAGCGCAGCGAAGCCGCCCTGAGCGCTTTACTCAACGAAGTGCAGATCGGCTGGACGGAACGCCAGATCGCGCGCCGCCTGAGCGACCTGTTGATCGCCCATGGCTGCGAAGCGCTATCCTTCGGCACGCTGGTGCAAACGGGGGCGAACAGCGATAACCCGCACGGCGCGACTACGGATCGCGTCTTAGGTGAAAACGACTTCCTGCTGATCGACTTCGGCGGCTCGGTCGACGGGTATATGGCGGACATCACACGGACATTTTGCTTAGGCACACCCACCGATCAGATGCAGCACATGTTCGATACGGTGCTGCGCGCTAACGAAGCGGCTAAAGCCATCGTCAAGCCCGGGATCGAGATGCAGGCGGTCGATGATGCCGCCCGCAGTGTGATCGACGCGGCGGGCTTGGGCGAATACTTCACCCATCGCACGGGACACGGCTTAGGCACGGACACGCACGAGCCGATCCCGCAGATCGCGCGCGGCGTGACCGACACCCTGCAAGCAGGCATGGTGTTCACCATCGAACCGGGCGTGTATATCCCCGGTGTGGGCGGCGTTCGCATTGAGGACAATGTCGCCGTAACGTCCGATGGCATCGACGTGCTGACCAGCTTCCCGCGCACGCTGTCAGGGCGTTGATCGGCGCTCACGTGACAAACGTGCGATCCTGCCCGTAGGGTTTCCAGCTTGCATCGGCGCTGATCACGGCGATGGCATCCATCACGGCATCGACTTCGGCGTCGGTGTTGTAAAAATGCGGCGCGATGCGAATCCCGGCACCAGCGCGATAATCGATCACGAAGTCGCGCGCCAGCAGCGCCCGACTGATTTCGTAAGCGTGCGCCATGTCGATTGTGACCGTGCCGCCGCGTAACGCCGGATCGCGCGGGGTATTGACTTGATAGCCGGCTTGATCCGCCAAGGCGATGATGCGCGTGGTTTGGCGCGTCGAATTCGCGCGGATCGCATCTACGCCCACCTGCCCTATAATCTCGACACCGGGCTGCACGGCATAGAGCGCGGCAATCGCGGGCGTGCCGTTGGCGAGTCGATAAGCGTCGTCGCGCAAATCGAAGGTTTCCAGTTCAAACGCGAACGGGCGCTGATGCGCGAACCAGCCCGTCATTTTGGGTTGCAGCGTCGGCAGCAGATCAGGGCGCACATACAGGAACACGCCGCCCGAACCGCCGCACATCCATTTGAGCGTGCCGCCCACGTAAAAATCGACGTTGAGCGCGGTCACATCCACCGGAAGCACGCCGACACTGTGATACCCGTTCAGCAGCACCTGCGCGCCCACCGCGTGCGCCTTCGCCACGATCTCAGCGGCGGGCATGATGTACGCGCTGCGGAATAACACATGACTGAGCGACACCAAGCGCGTGCTTGCGTCGATGGCGTCGAGCAGCGCGTCGGTGTCGATAGTGATGCCATCGCGCGAGCGCACGATCTCGACGCGGACGTGCGGCGGCAGGTTATGTGTCACGCTGTACACATCCGACGGAAAATCCTGATCGCACACCACGACTTTAGCGCGTTTCGTGTCGCTGAAATCGAGCGCGCCGATCAAAATGCTATTGGCGATGCTGGCGTTTTCGTGCATCAACACGCTGCCCGCTGGCGCGCCCAACAGCGGCGCGATCAGGTCACCCACCGCGCCTTTGAGTTTCCACCATGTCGGCTGATCGTTGTAAGGTTGTCCCCATGCGCGCACACCTAACGTCGCCCATGTGTCCGCATAATCATGCAAACGGTCATACACGGCGCGCGGCATCGCGCCGAGCGAATTGGAAATCAGATAAGTGCAGGTGGATAAGATGGGAAACTCGTCGCGCCACTTGAGCAAAGTATCCATGCGCGTTCATCTCGTTTTAGGCTGTTAGACGATGCGCTGATTGTGGCTGATCGCGCACGGATCGCCAAATTGGGGAAATAGTAGAGGCGTCCTCCAAAGGGACGCCTCTACAAAGTGCGATTTTACGAGAATGGCGTTGCCGTAGGCGGCATCGTAGGCGGCGGCGGCGGCGGCATCAAGGTTGCCGGGAACGGCGTTGCGGTTATGTCGAGCGGCGTCGGTGTGTTGATCAGGCAACGGTCAATCAGCAAATCACCCAGATCAAGCGCTGCGATATAAGCGCCTTCGATACGAACGTCCGCCACCAGCGCATGGACGCGCAGCCACTCGCCCGTATCAGTTTGCACACGCCCAACCACTTCGATGATCGCGTCAGCGGGCAACGTGGTGAATGGTTCGCCTTCCGGTTGTAAATACAGAGCTGTGGCTTCTGTCAGCATGACCGGGCAAACACCCGCCAGCCGACTCACACAGTCGGGAAGCACTTCGGTGAAAGTGCTGGCATCCACCCACCCTTGCACATTCAGCGCTTGGGCTTGAATGAAATACCACGTTACGCCATCGGCGCTAGTCGCCACATCGATCATGCCAATTGTGCGACCAGCGGGCAGACCACCAATGGCGCGCGCTTCGCGGTTGGGCAGCGAGAAAACTTCGACAGGACGATCCGCGACGATAGCACACGTCTCCACGTCCGCCATGCCCAGAGGCGGCACGGTGGGAACGATCATCTGCATCACAGCGGCGGTTGCTGTTGCATCCTCAATGATGCTCGTCGCTGTCAGTTCAATGCCCTGCGCGCCGAACCCACCCGGCTCACCGCCGGGACCCCCATTGCCATACATGCTATTGCTGACGCTGCCCCGCGGCGCTGACAGCATCGAAATGATCAACCCGCCGAACAACAGCAGCGTGATCACCGCCGCGATCCGCGCCCAGCGATGAGGCTGACGCAGAAGATTGCGTTTACGTTTGCTTGGTTCATCCGCGTAAAGGTACGGAACACTCACCATGTTCTCAACTCCTTCGTAATGGTTGTGACCCGACCGGATCACGCCTTGCTCGTAGGGAACAATTGCCGTCAGCGCACTGTTGATTTCGATGATCATGCGCTCAAGTTCGGGATCGCGCTCCGCCATGTCTAAAATCTGGCTTAGCGCAGCAAAATCGGCGCGATCCAGCGCGCTGGTGTAATGAAATGCCAGCCGTTCGCGTTCGCGTTGGGCTTGGTTTAAGCGTTTGCGCGCCATATTACGCCTCCTCTCCATCGTTGACGCCGTTGATGACCACCGCTGCGTGCGCCCGCAGCTTGGCAAGCGC
>JBGSRB010000385.1:0-7746 GCA_041737735.1 Anaerolineae bacterium
CGATGGTGAAGTCGAAATCGAACAGCGCCGCTGTGCGCTTGCGGTCGCAGATCAGGTTATCGAACGGTGAGAGTAACGCGGTGCGTCCGTCCCATTGATCAGCTTGAATAGCGCGCACTAAGGGCAGATCGTCGGCGTGGATGTACCACACGCCGGATATGCCTTCCACCTGCGCGCGCACGATGATGCCGTCGTGTTCAAGCTGTTTAAGCGCTTCGGGCAGGGTGGGGTAGCGTCCGCGTGTGTAGTGGACGCGAATGTGTGCGATGGTGGCTGCACCCAATGCTTTGATCGCAGTTTGCGCTGCCGTCAGCGTGAGCGCCTGATCATCCAGCGGATCGCGTGTGACGTGTGTAGGCAGCACATGGTCGGTTAACGCCCATGCTTTTTGCCCACTCACGCGCCCCGCAACCATGATCTCGCCCTTGGTCCACAGGTAATCGAGCATCTTGGGAACATTACGCCCACCCGTCCACCCGGTTGACACCCAGACCTCATCTTGCAACCCATCGGCTTCGATCTGGCGGCTGAGCAGCGCACCTTTGGCGTCAAGCTCAGCCAGAATGAAGCGGCGCAGTGCGTCGTTTTTCGTCACCCAATCGCGCACGCGCTGATGGTAGTCGCTGTCACCCGTGCTATACCGCTTCATCATCCACGCATGGATCGGGTAATCGTCGGTCAGAACGATGCTGGCGGCGTGCGCCCAATACTCGAATAAGTGACGATCCGCGAACAGCGCGCGGTCGAGATCGGCGTGATCAAAAGCCGCGCCAAGTCGACTCCACAGCACCAGCAGATGACTGCGTGCCACCGCGCTGATCGGGTCAAGCTGCACGCAGCCGAGCGCGCGAAACACATCCATGAGATCAACGGGACGATCAGCGGCGAGCTGCTGCTTGCTGATTGCCAGTCGGCGCACATCCTGCCGGGAGAGGGTGATCGCGCTCATGGTGCGCTGTTCTGCTCACTTTCCCATGCGGCAAACGCCGCTTCATCGACCAACTCGCCGCCTGTGAGGGTGTGCTGGTCGATCTGGCGATTCTTGTTGAAAAACACTTCGAGTTCCGCCTGTTGAAAGCACTTGACGCCGCGCACGAGTTTACGCACGTAGTAGCCGTTGCCCTCATCGTTGAGGCTTAGATCGTTGAGCGTGTCGATCCGCACGCGCACCACTTCATCGCAGCCGCGCGGCTTGATGTAGAAATAACGGGAACGCTCGTTCGAGCCGCCGGATGATCCGCCGCTGAACAGCTTCTTGAGAAAATCCATTGCTTGCCATCCTTTTCGCTAAGTGAGCGATTATCCTTAGAAGATAACACATTTACGAACAAATTTTCAATATCAAATGACTTGTCGAAACCTGCGCCATTTTGTTACACTTCGCCATATGATTGCAACACTCAACTATACGCAAACGGACGGCGTGGCGGTGATCACTTTTAACCGCCCCGAAACACACAACGCTCTTGATCTGGCGACGATGCGCGCGTTCGCAAGCACGCTTGACGATGTGCGCGCGCACATCACCGACAGATCGGTGCGCGTTGTCGTGCTGACGGGCGCGGGCGATGCGGCATTCTGCGCGGGCGGCGATCTGGTCGAATTCGCCAACCTGCACAGTGAAGCCGAAGCCCGCGCGATGATCACGATCATGGGTGATGCGCTGCTGACGCTGGAACGGCTGCCGATCCCCGTGATCGCGGCGATTAACGGCTATGCGTTGGGCGGTGGCAGTGAAGTGGCGCTGGCGTGTGACCTGCGGATCGCGGATAACGATCTGCGTTTAGGCTTCATGCAGATTCGGCGCGGGTTGATTCCCGGGTGGGGCGGTGGACAACGTTTGTTGCGCGCAATTGGCTATGCGCGCGCGTTGGATATTCTGCTGCGCGGTCACATTATGCGCGCGCATGAAGCACACGATCTCGGTTTGGTCAATGAGATTGTCGCGCGGGGCGAAGCGCTCAAACATGCGTTGAATCTGGCGCATTTGATCACACGGGAAGACCCGAACGTGATTCAGTCGATCAAAGCGCTGCTGCGTGCGGGTTTGGAACAACCCTATGAGCAGGCGTTGCAGATCGAGCGTGACTTGTTTCCGCCGTTATGGATTGGTGAACAGCGTGTCAACTCGATGCGCGCGTTTGCCGACAAGAACGGATCATGAAAGTGGGAACGGTCAGCGGGGCTTGGCGCACCAAGCCCCTGAAATGATCGGTTGCGTTAGGCGTCAGCGGCGGGTTCAACCGCTTGCGCCGTGAACTCGATCTCAACCATCACTTGCTCATCGACATTTGCTACTGATGGCACACTCGGAATCTGCAAATCCCAATCCGTGCGATCCACCATGGCGCTGGCATTGCCCGTGATCAGAGTGTTGGACACGGGCGTAACTTCAACCGTGAAGGTAACCGGCGCGGTGATCCCCTTGAGTGTGAGATCGCCTGTGACAGTGAAAGTAAAGGCTTCACCGAGCGTTACGCTGGCGGGCAAGCCTTCGGTGCTGGTGGGCGTGAAGGTCGCAAATTCATATTCAGCTTGCGAGGATAGCAGGATTTGTCCACGAATGGCACTATCACGCAAGCCGCTGTCGGTCGCTAATGTGCGAACGTTGATCGTGATTGTGCCGATCTCCGACTCGGCAGGCGCGGTGAAATTCACGCCGATCTCGCCCGCGACTTGATCAGTTGCGCCGACGACGGTTGTTCGCACGCCGCGCAAATCTTCTTGAAGCGTGAAACGCACTTGCGATTGCTGCGGTACGATGGCGAAAACGGTTGTGCCTGCTTCGGCATCAAGGGCGGTTCCGTCGGCGGCGTCTAAAATGTCGGTGCTGGCTTCGCCGCTGCCCCCCGTAATAATGATAAACGCAGCGCCTGCCACGCCAATGATCGCCACCACTACAACTAACGCCAAGATAATCCGAACTGTTCGAGACATTGTGTTGTTTCAACCTCCGTAGGATGCAGCTTCATGCGATCATAATAGCGAGAATCGTCCAAAATCGACGTGTCGAAGCTATAACCTTCATCAAACGCTCAGGCGCGAATTATGATTTTCGTACATCTGTGCTATAATTAGCATGGGTGTAAGTTGCCACATGCCCTTAAACGGCGTTAGACTTGGCGTGATTGTATACACGAAGGATGCAAACGTGCCGCCATTGAGCAGAGTTGGCATTTTAGCACACCCCACCCGCCCCCAGACTGCGCCGGTTGCCGAACGGATCGCGGCGTCACTGCGCGCGCGCGGCGTGGACGTGTGGTTGTTCACCGTTTGGACGGATGTTGACGTGCTGCCGCATATTGGCAACACTGATCTGGTGATTGCGATTGGCGGCGATGGTGCGATGCTGCGCGCGGCGCATGTGTGCGCGCCTTCGGGTGTGCCGATTTTAGGCGTGAATATGGGCTATCTCGGCTTTCTGACCGAAATCCTGATGCCGGAAGATTGGGAAGCGCAGCGCGACGCGGTGATCGCGGGCGAGTTTTGGGTTGAGCAGCGTATGATGATCGCCACCTGTGTGATGCGGGGTGATCAGCAGATCGCGTGTGCCGATGCGCTTAACGATTTTGTGATCAGTCGCGGCACGGTCACGCGGATGATTCGTCTGGATACGTACATTGACGGTGATTGGACGACCACCTATAACGCCGACGCGCTGATCATCGCCACCGCCACCGGATCGACGGCGTATGCGTTGGCAACGGGGGGACCGATCCTGCCGCCCGAGATGCGCGGGATGCTGATCGTTCCTGTTGCGCCGCACTTGAGTTTAGATCGCCCGATTGTGCTGCCTGATGGGGCATCGGTGGAAGTCGTCGTTTCGCCGGATGCCGAAGCCGAGATCGTGCTGTCGGTGGATGGCACGCGCTTAGCCGATTTACACTCGCTAGATCGCGTGATCGTGCGCGCCAGTGAGCAGATCAGCCGGTTTGCACGCCTGCGCGAACGCAATTACTTTTATCGTTCGCTGCTGGATCGGCTGGAACCGCGCCCGTTGGTGCGTCCGAACACGCCTGCGGGCAGCGCACAGACATGATCGCGCAGCGGATCAAACAGTCTGCTTATATTCGGCGGCGTGCGAGTCAGCTATAATAAACACATGAGCGAAAACACACACGACGATACACTGTTCTGTACGGTGCATCCAGATCGCGAAACGAGTCTGCGGTGCAACAACTGTAACCGCCCCATGTGCGCCCAGTGCGCGGTGCAAACACCTGTGGGCTATCGCTGCCGTGAGTGCGTGCGCGGCATTCAGGATAAGTATTTCAACGCCAGCGCCAATGACGACTTGATCGCGGCAGGCGTCAGCGCGGGTTTAACGGGCTTGGGCGCGGCGATCATCGCGTGGATCGGGTTAGGGCTTTTGTTCGCGCTGCTGTTGGCGCTGCCTGTGGGTGGCGGCGTTAGTGAGGCAGTCGTGCGGGCGACGGGCAAACGGCGCAGTCGCAATATGGCATACTTCGCGCTTGGTGGCGCGCTGGCGGGCGGTTTAGTGGGGGCGTCGCTGCGCGCTGTGCTGGCGTATAACGATGCTGTCAGCCGCTTGCCCGCCAACGCCGAGATTCCCATTGGGCTGATCGAGTTCGTCGGGCGTTCGCTGACGGGTAATTGGGGAACGCTGGTGTTCGTCGGCGTGGTGACGGCGGTGATCTACAGTCGCTTGCGCTCACGGGGATAATGTCAGTTGAACATGCTTCAGCGTGCTACAATCCAAGCACGCGCAACATTGCAGCACATGAATCGGGGACGAACGGCATATGCTTGAAGAAATTCGCATCAGCAACTTTGCCATCATCGAGCAGCTTGAGCTGACGTTCGGTGGTGGCTTAAACGTGATCACGGGCGAGACGGGCGCGGGCAAGTCGATCATCATCGACGCGGTGGAACTGCTGCTCGGTGGTAAAGCCGACTCGTCAATGGTGCGTTCCGGTGCTGACAAGGCGATCATCGAAGGCACGTTCGCGTTGAATCAGATTGCCAAAACGATCATTCTGCCGATTCTCGAACGTGAAGAACTCATCGAGCCAGACGACTCGTTCGATCACCTGATCATCAGCCGCGAACTGCGCGTTAACGGGCGTTCCGCGGCGCGGATCAACGGGTTTACCGCGCGCGTCGAACTGCTAACTGAAGTCGGGGCGGCGCTGGTGGATGTGCATGGGCAAAGCGCGCATCTTTCGCTGTTCAAGCCCGCCGCGCACATCGATCTACTGGATCGCTATGCTGATCTCATGGAAATGCGCGACGCTTTAGCGACGGTGGTCGGTCGCCTGAACGCTGCCCGACGCGAAATTCGCGCGTTGCAAGAGGATGAAGCCGCGATGCAGCGCCGTGCGGATCGGTTGCGCCGTGAAATCGAAGAAATCGACGCCGCCGAACTGATCCCCGGTGAGGACGACGAACGCAAAGCTGAACGCAGTCGTTTAGCCAACAGCGAAACACTGGCTAAGCTCGCTGCTGAAGCCGCCGCGCTGCTCAATGGCGATGATGCGTTGGGCGATCAACTGCCCGCGCTCGATCAGGTCATGCAGGTGGCGGCGCTGTTGGGTAAGCTGGCGCAGATCGATGAAACGCTCAAAGAAGATTACGATCTAGCCGAAGAAGCCGCCGCGCAGCTTGACGAACTGGCGACGACCATGCGCCGTTACGCGCAAAGCGTGGAATATAATCCGGATCGACTGGATGAAGTCGAAGAACGCTTAGAGACAATCAATGCGCTCAAGCGGCATTATGGCGCGTCGATTCCGTTAATTCTCGAACACGCTGACAATGCGCGGCGCGAACTTGACGGCATCGAAAATAGCGCCGAACGACTCGAAGCGCTGGCGAAGCAGGAAACCGCGCTGCTCAGGCAGATTGGCGAGCTGAGCGAACGCATCAGCCGGGCGCGGCAGGCGGCAGCGCGCCACTTGAGCGCAGGTGTGATCGGGGAATTGGCGGATTTACGCATGGCGCGGGCTGCTTTTGAAGTGCAGATCGCGCGTGTTGAGTCTGCCGATGGGTGTTTTGTGGGCGATCAACGTTTTGCTTTCGACGTGACGGGCATTGATCGCGTCGAGTTTGTGATGAGCGCCAACCCCGGCGAACCGCTGCGTCCGTTGGTCAAGGTCGCCAGCGGCGGTGAAGCGGCACGTATCATGCTGGCGCTCAAGCGGGTGTTGACGCAGGCGGATCAGACGCCGACACTGATCTTCGACGAGATCGATCAGGGCATCGGCGGGCGTGTGGGCGTCGTCGTCGGTGAAAAATTGTGGGGCTTAACGGGCGAGCATCAAGTGCTGGTGGTCACGCATATGGCACAGCTTGCCGGTTTTGCGGATCGGCATTATCGCGTGGTGAAGCGCATCGAAGGCAGCCGGACGCACACCGAGATCACGCCGATGCACGATGACAACGAGCGCGTGGCTGAACTTGCCGCCATGCTCGGCACGCCCAATGAAAGTGGGCTGCAAAGCGCGCGCGAACTGTTGGCGGAAGCGTTGGCTCACAAGCGCGCGCACTTCAAACCCAGAGGCGAAACACCGTCGCCAACCACGCAGCAGCCGTTACTGTAAACGTGCTGATTTCTCGCTTACGATCACTAACGAGATTACGCCAATGACCGCCTACGCTGCGCGCCGCGCCGCGCGCAATGCTGGCGCAATCGCTGTGGCGCGCCTGATCAGCAGCGGATCACAGTTCGCGTGGCAGTTAATTCTGGGGCGCGCCTTGGGTGAAGCCGATTTTGGCGTGTATGGCGCGGTGGGGGCGTTATTCGGCATCGGCGCGGTGATCACCAACTTCGCCATGAGCATGATCGTGATCCGCGATGTGGCGCGCGCACCGGAACAAGCCGGTCGTTACCTGAGCGCGGCGCTGCTGGCGCAAACCGTACTGGCGTTGATCGCATATGCGGCGCTGGTGGCTGCTGCTGGCTACGATCCGCTGATTCAGGTTTTCGCCGCCATCGCCGGAATCAGCCTGTTCATCGATCTGACGGGAACGCTGGCATACGATCAACTGCTGGCACAAGAGCGCATGGTCACAACGTCGGTGGTCGAAGTCACGCAGATCGGCGCGCGCATCGGCATCGCGGCGCTGCTGCTGGCGCTTGGCTTCGGGCTTGTGGGGGTGTATCTGGCGGCGATTGTCAGCGGGGTGATACGCAGCGGCGTGTTGTGGATGGTGCTGCGGCGCACGGGCGTGCGCGCCATCTTTCCGGTTGATCGCGCGGTGCTGCGTCAACTGTTGATCGACGCCGCGCCACTTGCCGCGTTCGCTTTCATCGGGATGACCTACGCGCGCATCGACACGATCCTGACCAGCGGCATTCTCACGACGGCTGACGCGGGACACTTTAACGCCGCGTTCGTGATCGTTGCCGGTGTGGTTGAATTGCTCAGCACTACGATTCTGGTGGCGATCTATCCGTTCATGAGCCGCGCGCAAACCGATCAACCGGAATTGTTTCGGCTGTTGGTCGAAAAACTGGCGTTCTTTACACTGATCATTGGCGTGCCATTGGGTTTGGCATTTAGCCTGTTCGCGCCCGCGATTATCGTGCCGTTATTCGGCGCGAACTATGCGCCGACCGCCGACATTCTGCGCGCGCTGATCTGGTATGCCGCCGCGACGATGGTCGTCAATGTGTTCGCGCAGGCGTTGATGGCGGCGAACGGTCAGCGGCGCTTGCTGGTGTTCCGGGTGGGTGGTCTATTGCTTAAGCTGGCGTTGAGTCTGTTTTTGCTGCCGCGTGTGGGC
>JBGSRB010000394.1:0-3007 GCA_041737735.1 Anaerolineae bacterium
GCACGGGCGGAGTCAGTCCCTACACCACGCGCAGCGAAGCCGACGCCTGTCGTGAGATCTTGATGCGCTCAGGTGTTGCGCCCGCCGCGATCCGGTTGGAAGAACGCAGCCGCAGCACGGAAGAAAACGCCCTGTTCACACTGGAAATTATGCAAGCGAACGGCTGGCGCGACGCACTGATCGTCAGCGATGGCTATCATCTGCTGCGCGCCGACTGGATTTTCCGCGAAACGGGCATCGATGGCGTGACCGTTGCCGCCGCCACCCGTCCGCCCGCGCCGCAGTTTGCCAGCGCGATTCTGCGCGAAGTGATCGCGCTGCAATGGTATGCGTTTAAGTCGCGCGTGGGCATCGACCTCACGCATGTGCCAATTGGATGATGGATCAAGCCGACGGGCAGAGGCGCTGCGTGCTGCTGCCTCTGCCCCAACGGAAACGCAGCCCTACTGCGCGCGGATGTCACGACCCGTAAACGGCTGACCGAGCAGCGGCGCGAACACGCAGAAATCGAACACACCCGCCGCCAGCGGAAGCACGCCGACGACCGCCAGCACGATGCCGCCCGTATCCCCGACCACCACTAACCCAAGCGCGATCAAAATGATGCCCGCGACGATCCGTAAAATGCGTCCGTTGGTGCTTGCCATAAACTTCGTGAATGCCATGATCTGATTTTCCTTTTAGCTATCTAACCTGCTTAAGCACTGATGATCAGACGCCGCCACAACCCGCAATCGCTTGCCTCCACCGCGCAACCCAGAATGAATATCACCCGCCACAAATGACATTCGTCTCAGAAAGCGCTAAATCTTCACTTAAGTAGCGCTCATCTCACAACATATAATTAGGGCTATCAATCATTAGGAGTGCGAAGTAATCGCCTCTGAAAGCACATCATTATGGGACAATCGTATCGGCGCGAGATCGCCCGCCGCGCGCTCGAAATTCTGCCGCTGATCATGCGCGTGATGGAAGCGCAGATGCGGCAATCACGCTACAAGCTGCTGTCGGGACATTCGGCGCTGTTAGGGATGCTGCAAGTGCGCCCCTACACCTTAGGCGAACTGGCGGAAGTCATGTCGGTGACGCCGCCCACCATGTCGAACACGATCACAGCGCTGGAAGATCGCGGGTGGGTGCAGCGCGAGCGTTCGACCGAGGATCGGCGCGTGGTGCATATCAGCATCACAGCGGAAGGTCACAACGTGGTCGAAGCGATGAAAACCGATGTTGAGGTCAAAATTGCCGATCTAATCGCCGCGATCAGTGAGGAGGATCAGGCGGCGCTTGTTCAGGGCTTAACGGTGCTGCGCGACGTGTTCGCCGCCGCCGTCGAGCAAGACCCATCGTTAAAGAAAAGCTAAACCGTTCAAGCAGGAGTGCATCGTATCGTGAGCAATCGTGAGATCATTGCCGAGAATTTAGTCAAGCGCTATGGCGAGTTCGCCGCCGTCGATGGTGTGTCGTTCAAGGTGGAAAGCGGCGAAGTGTTCGGATTTTTGGGTCCCAACGGCGCGGGTAAAAGCACCGCTGTCACCATGCTGACGACGTTATCACTGCCCACCAGTGGACGCGCGACGGTCGGCGGGTTCGATGTGGTGACGCAGGCGAACGCCGTGCGCCGCGTCGCGGGTGTGGCGCTGCAAGAGATCGGGCTGGATCGCCTGATGAAATCGACCGAACTGCTGACCATCCAAGGACAGTTGTTCGGCATGAAGCGCAAAGACGCGCAAAAACGAGCGCATGAGCTGCTCGAACTGGTCAAGTTGAGCGACGTGACCGAACGCCCGGTCGGGAAGTATTCCGGCGGAATGCGTCGCCGTCTCGATTTAGCGATGGCGCTGGTGCATCAACCGGAGATTTTGTTTCTCGACGAACCAACAACCGGCTTAGACCCCGCCAGCCGCCGCGACATCTGGAATGAGGTGCGCCGCCTCAACCGCGAGTATGGCATGACGATTTTCCTGACCACGCAGTATCTCGAAGAAGCCGACGAACTAGCGGATCGTATCGCCATCATCGACGGCGGCAAGATCAAGATCGAAGGACAGCCCGCCGCGCTCAAGTCGGCATTGGGCAGCGAGTCGATCAACGTCACGTTTAAGGATGATGCCAGCGTGCAGCGCGCCCAAGCCGAACTGCGCGAGTTGTTCACCCGCACGCAGATCGACCGCAAAACGCTGCGCCTGTATCGCGCCAACGCCGCCGAAGTGATCGCGGGCGTCGTCAATCGGCTGACCGCGCACGGTTTAGAACCTGTCGCGCTGACGCTGACCACGCCCACGCTGGATGATGTGTTCCTGCAAGTGACCGGACAAAGTTTCGATCAGGAAGCCGACGAGCAACCCACGCCGAAAAGCGCCTAAAGCCACCCTTATATCACGGAGATGACACCCACATGACGACGTTAGCCCCTTCTCAACGTCCGGTTACGCTTGAGCCGACCGCGCCCAACCGCGATGGACGGATGCCCTTCCTGCTGCAAGTGTCCACGATGACGTGGCGCACCCTGATCACCAACATCCGCGTGCCGGGTGTGATCCTGCCGCCGCTGATCATCAGCGTGTTTTTCCTGCTGGTCTATAACTCGACGCTCAGCGGCGCGGCGAATTTCTTCCTGCAAGGGCAAAGTTATCTCGGCTTTATCCTGCCGCTTTCGGTGATCAGCGCATCGCTCAGCGGCGCGGGCGTCGCCGGACAAAGCATCGTGCGCGACATCGAAAATGGCTATTTCGATAAGCTCAGCCTCACGCCGATCAGCCGGGCGGCGCTGCTGCTAGGGCCCATGATTGCGGGCGCGATTCTGCTGGCGGTGCAAACCATCGCCATCATCGCGCTGGCGCTGCTGCTCGGCTTAGAACCGGTCACGGGGGCGCTCGGCTTGCTGGCGGTGATCGGTTTCGCGCTGCTGCTCGGCGTTGGCTTCAGCGGATTCACCGTCGGGATCGCTTTACGCAGCGGTAACGCCGCTGCCACGCAGGGAGCGAGCTTTATTTTCTTCCCACTC
>JBGSRB010000446.1:0-2185 GCA_041737735.1 Anaerolineae bacterium
GGCGTACTTCACTAAGGCGCGCACTTGCGCCACTTTGTCGGCGCGCTTGTCCTCAGGCAGCTCGTTGAGCGCGTCAAAGAGCAGCGCAATCCGTCCCGTTTCCAGCAAGGCATCGAGCGCCAACTCCGTGCCGAGTGTGGCTTGCAGCGCCGCACGCACGCTCTGCTCCACGGGCAGCTTGCCCAAATTCAGCAGGATCGGCAGCGGCGCATCTGGATCGGTGCGCGCAGCATCAATGTAGCGGGCGGTCAAGTTGCGCAGGGTTGTGCTTTTGCCGCTGCCGGGGTCGCCCAACACCACCAACTGGCGTGCTTGCGCCACCGCCTGCGTAATGTCGTCGAAGTTGACTTCGGCTAAAGGGGTGCTGGCTTCCATCATCTGGCGCGCCGCTTGCCCCAGTTTTTCAAATTTCGCTTCAATGCTGGCGGCGCGCCGCTTGATGGGCGGTGTTGTCCGTTCCCCCGGACGAATGCGGGCGACACCCGCCATCGGTGTATACGTCTCTAACCAGATCGCGTTCTCCAGCCACACACGATCCAGATACTTCAGTTCGTAAGTGCGTGCGTCCAGCGGAGCAGTGGGCAACACCACCGTTTCCGGTGCATCGGCAGCGGGCAGCACGGCGAGCAGTTGCTCAAGCAGCGTGTCATAGTGGTCGGTGTAGCCGGGCAGCGCATTCAAGTCAACCATGTGCGCGCGCAGGTCACAGTCTTCCGCCAGCACCGGAATAATGCGCTTATCTTTATTGTCGGCAAACAGAAACTCGCGTCTGACCCATTTCGATTGGTTGGCTTCGGTCGATACCACCGTGATCAACGCATAGCAGCGATTGATGCCGTCTTCAATGGCGGCGATCCAGTCGTCACCTCCGCGAATGCTCGAGGTGTCAATCCACACGGTGTGTCCGCGTTGTTCAAGGTCATTCTTCAGACGCACGGCGAAGATCGTGTCACTGCGGGTATAGCTCAGGAAGATGTGTCCACCCGACTGCGCGCTGTCCAAGGCGCGTTTGATCGTCGGGTTTTGGCGCAGCTCATCGAGCAGACGTGTGATGTGCGCTTCAATCGTGCGTTCGAGTGTAGCATGTCCCTCCAGCACTTGAGCGAAACCATCCCGCAGGTCGCCGCGGATATACATCAATGCCGCGAACACTTCCTGCACATCGTTCGCCAATATCAGCGCGCCGTAAGTCGGGCGCTGCAAGCACGTTCGGCGCACTTGGAGCAGATAATTTTCCAGATGCACGCGCACATCCGGCGCTTGCGTCGGGTCAAGGTGGCGTTTGGCATACAGGTCTGCCAGCGCATCCAGATCGACGGGCTGCCCCTGCACCACATAGGCGCTGAGGTGTTCGGCAACTCCCGCGGTACGCAGAAAACCTGCATCGAAGAACTTGGGCAGTTCAGCCTGACTGCGTTCAGCGAAGTCGTTGAACGCTGCTTTGAGTAAATCACTGAAAGCATCCGCTTTTAGGGCTGCCTCGATGGGTTCGCGAAGCGGCGTCACTTCGGGGCGCTGCCAGATCGCGGTGATCACGCTTTGCACAATCAGTTCGTGCAGTCCGGGCAGAAGGGGCATCAGATCACCTGTGATGAATGGTTCGACCTTAGTCGATTATAACGCGAATTGCTTCTCGTTCCCGCGCGTTTTTTGACTCCCCTTGCGTCGGACTTTGCGCTGTTCACCGTGAAAGCGCGGCGTGAGTGCGGGCGTCCGCGCGCGCAGGTTCGCCGTGATCCAATGCACGCGCGTGGCGACGACCATAAAGCCGGCGGGCTGGCTGATCTTCCCCTTCTGGTGCAGGATAAGCATCCGCTTGAGCGTGCTGCTGACGGCTTCACATCCATATAGGTCAACCAGACAGCGCGCATTGCTGATGCTAAAGGATTTTTGTCCGGCGATCTGCGCGAGCGCGTCATAAACCCAGACCGCGACTCGTTCATCGTCATCGTCAGGCAGCGGCGCGGGATAATATAATTGGCGTTTATGTGCTAGTATATGGCCCCGTTGGCTAGGCGCTGCTAGCACAGCGGATGTATGCACGGCAGGCACAGCTTCGCGCTCGACCAGCGGCTCAGGTGACTCCTGGTCAGTCTCGAACGTCGAATGCGGAGGCAATTCTACTGCGTTCGGCATGCTGAGCGGACGCCGCCAGCGCGGTAGCCGCGCCCGCTCAGCATGCGTC
>JBGSRB010000462.1:0-1566 GCA_041737735.1 Anaerolineae bacterium
GCCGCGCCATGAGCGCGCGCCCCACGCCACCCGCGCTGATCACCAACGCGCCCACCGTCAGCGCGTCGATCAGCATCCCGATGATGCGCGCCGCCGCTTCCGGTCGCGGGTTCAGCGGATCGATCCCGAACGGGCGGTGCGTCCAGTGATACGCCATCAGCAAAATGGCGACCAGCACAAAAATGATCAGCCCGCGAATCAGCAGTCCGCGCGGGGCGGGTGGCGTGGTCAAACGCTTACGCCTTCACCACGATGATCTCGGTTTGCGGCGTGCCAAGCCACTCGTAGCCATCTTCCGTGACCAGCACATCTTCTTCCAGCGACACCAAGCCATAACCGGGAACCATCACGCCCAATTCCAGCGTATAGCAGTTGTTGGCTTCGACGATGCCGAAGGGCGAATTGCCGTAACGCTCCCACCGGGGACCCAGCAGCGTCGAACCGTCATGCACGGTGCGCCCGATGTGATGCCCCACCGCGTGCTGATATTCGGGATAACCCGCCGCGACAATCGTTGCGCGTGCAGCGTCGTCCACGACCGCGCCCTGCACACCCGGCTTCAAGACCGCGCCCGCCGCCAGAATCGCCGCGCGCACCGAGTCGAAAGCGTGCTGAATCGGCGCGGGGATTTCGGTTTCGTCAGCAGGTTGCAGATACCACACGCGCTGAATGTCGCTGATATAGTCGTTCAGCACCACACCCTGATCGATCCGCACGAGATAACCCGCGCGCGTGACAAATTCCGCCGAGGGCGACACATGCCCCACGGGTGAATCGGGTCCCACCGTCACGGTCGGACAGTACGCCGTGTCCCACGACGGGATCACGCCTTCTTGGGCGTATTCCCCGTGAACGAACGCGGCGATCTCCAGTTCGGTCAGTCCCGGCTTGAGATACGCCGTGATCCGCTGGATGATGTCATCGGTCAGCGCGACAGCGGCACGAATCCGCGCGACTTCGCTGGCGGTTTTGCGTCCGCGCAGCGCAGTTAAGACATCTTCCGCCGAGATCAGCGCGTAGGGCGTGCCTTCGAGATACCGTTGCAGCGTCAAGAACATGCCGTGCGACAAACCATCGGCGGCGGTGTCGCTTTCGGAGTAATTGACCGCGATCTGGCGCGGATTCAGGCGGCTTAGCACTTCGAGCAGCGCGGGCTGAATGCTCTGATCGTAGGAAATGGTTTCGTCCCAGATGCCCATGCGCTCGAAATTCACGATCTCGTAGCGTCCGGCGATGGCGACTTTGCGCCCCTCTTTGGTGATGATCAGCGCGGTGTGCCACGTTACATTGGTGGGCGAGATCAGCGGCAGCGCGGGATCGGCGTTGTGTTCGGTTTCACGCACGAAGGTCAGCCACAGATCAACATTTTTCTCTTGCAAAATTCCGACAGCTTGCTCAATTTTTTCAAGTTGCAGCGTGTAATCCATGATGTGCGCGTGTCCTTATTCAAAGTGATTGCAACGAAAAAAGACCCCATCGGAGCGGATGGGGCAGCCAAGACAACGACTCACGGGAGCGGCGGTGGTGGCGGCGTGATCGCCGTTGCGGGTCGCCCCGCGATGCGTC
>JBGSRB010000518.1:0-2415 GCA_041737735.1 Anaerolineae bacterium
GATCAACAATGTCGCGCTGATCAGCACCGAAACCAACCTGCCGGAGCGCAACGTCGAAATCATCTTCGCAGAGATTGATAGCACGGTGGAAGACCTGCGCCCGACTGAAATCGAAACCACGCCTGAACTTACGCCGGAAGCCACAGGCGAAGCGACAGCCGAAGCCACAGCCGAAGTGGACGCCGCGCCGATGATCGAAGCTACACCCGAAGCGACAGCCGAACTCACGCCGGAGTCCACACCAGAAGTTGAAGCGACACCGCGATCGGTGTTCTAATTAGGGTAACGTTACGCAGCGAAGCAGGGGCGACGCGGCAAACGCATCGTCGCCCCTGAAGTGTTTGACTGTTCGCTGCGGCACGCTAAGTTCCATCAGCCAACGTTTAAGGATGAACGCCCATGCTTACAACGCCGCTGCGCCGCTGGACGGCGTTAGCGCCCGCTTATATCTGGCTGCTGCTGTTCGCGTTTCTACCGTTCTTCATCATGCTCGCGTTCAGCTTTTTGAGCAATGTTCCGTTCGGGCGGCGCGAAGTGGAATTCACGCTGCAAAATTACACCAGTTTTTTCGAGCGCGCGATCTATCAGCGCTTGCTCTGGAACTCACTGGTGCTGGCGGCATGGACGACGCTCGGTTGTCTTGTGATCGGTTATCCGCTGGCGCTGGCGCTGGCGCGCACGGTCAAAGGACGCTGGCAGGCGGCGCTGTTCCTGCTGATCATTGTGCCATTCTGGACGAACTCGCTGATCCGCATTTATGCGTGGGTGATTTTGTTGCAGCGCGGCGGTGTGATCGGGCAGTTCTTCGGCTTGTTCGGCATCGAGATGGACAGCCTGTTGTTCACGTATCCGAGCGTGGTCGTCGGCTTGGTTCACGCCTACCTGCCCTATATGGTTCTGACGATCTACGTCGCCATCGACCGCATCGACGGCACGCTGTTGGAAGCGGCGGGCAGCTTGGGCGCGAACCGCTGGCGCACCTTCCGTAAAGTGCTGCTGCCCCTCAGTATGCCGGGCGTGATCACCGGCGTGATCCTTGTGTTCATTCCGGCAGTCGGTTCGTTTGTCGAGCCGCGCTTGCTCGGCGGACCCGCTGCTCCAACCTTGGGCATGATCATCGAAGATCAATTTATTTCGTCCTTCAACTGGACCTTAGGCGCGTCACTCTCGTTTGTTATGCTGGTGGTGGTCGTGTTCATTCTGCTGGCATCGACGGGCGTCACGCGGCTGCGAAGGGGGGCGTTGTGATCAGCATTCGCAATCCGCGCGTGCCAGCTTATATCTTCATTGCCTTGGCGTTGATCTTCCTCTATGCGCCGATTTTGGTGATGATGGTGATGGCGTTCAACGAATCGCGCATCAATCAATTTCCGCTGGTGTTCGACTTGCTCTGGTTTGAAGCGCTGGCGAATAACGACCGCTTGATCGGCGCGACGCTCAATAGCTTGGGCATCGCGGGGACAACCTCTGCCATCGCCACCATGATCGGCACAGCGGCGGCGCTGGCGCTCACCGGTCTGGGATCGCGCGCGAAAGCCATCATGCAGCTTTTGCTGATCCCGCCGATCACCATCCCGTGGCTGATTTTGGCGGTCGCGCTGCTGATCATGTTCTTCATCCTGCGGGTGGATCGCAGCTTGGTCACGATCATGTTCGGGCATGTCACGCTACAAATTCCGTATGTGGTGCTGATCGTCGGCGCGCAGGCGGGTTCGCTCAATCGTTATTATGAAGAAGCGGCTGCCAGCTTGGGCGCGTCGCCGGGGCGCACCTTCTGGTTGGTGACGCTGCCGTTGATCCTGCCGAGCGTGGCGGCGGCGTTCGCGTTCGCCTTTGCGATCTCGTTCGATAACTTCGTCGTGTCGTATTTTCTCGCGCCAGCGGGCTTTTCCACGCTGCCGATTGAAATTTACACCGCGATTCGTACAGGCTTCACGCCGGAGATCAACGCGGTTTCGACTATCGTCTTTGTGCTGTCGGTGATCTTGGTGCTGCCGGCGGCGCGCTATCTGCGCTTTAATTTCTAGCCTCGATAGGATGGCACATGAGTAATATTGTGCTGGAAAATGTGACGTATCGTTATGGTGCGCTGACCGCTGCCGATGCGATCGCGCTGACGATTGTGCCGGGCGAATTTTTCGCGCTGTTGGGACCCAGCGGCAGCGGCAAAACCACGCTGCTGCGTTTGATCGCGGGCTTCAACACTCCGCAAAGCGGGCGCATTCTGCTTGAAGGCGACGATGTGCTAAACACGCCCGTTTACCGCCGACGCATCGGGTTCGTGTTTCAAAATTTCGCGCTGTTTCCGCATTTGACGGTCGCGCAAAATGTCGCCTTCGGGCTGGAAAATCAGAACGCGCCCAGACACCTGATCCGCGAGCGCGTGGACGAAGCGCTGGCGATGGTGCAGCTCAC
>JBGSRB010000551.1:0-7070 GCA_041737735.1 Anaerolineae bacterium
ATCGCGCGCATCGGGCAGCGCGCGGGCGACGATCACGCTCATGGCATAGTCGAGATACGAATCGCGCATCTCTTGACCGATATTCACCTGCCGGATCAATCCGGCTGAGCCGTTTTCTGGTAGCAAAGTCTTTTTCCTTCGTTCGCTGGGTGGCGCACATTCTAAGGGATGATCGGCGCGGCTGTCAAATGGAAAAATGAACGTCTGTTCTTTTCAGTATAGCGCAAAATATGATGATGAGCGATGTGCGTGATCCGGCAGCGTCAGCATGAGCGCTTCGCCCCACGCTTTAACCACGCTTAACCGTCTGCCTATGGGCAGGGTTGAGGCGCTGTGCTAGGATTATGGGCATGACAAAAATCATGACGATTCTCTCACTGCTCATCGTGTCTTTATTCAGCGTCGGGTGCAGCGCCCAACCTTCGGTGGTGGTGCTAATCACGCCGACGACTGGCAGCAGCGCGCAAGGCGATAACTTCGGCGCGTTTGTGCCGCCCACCTCGCGCCCCTTGGAGCTTGCGCCCACCGCGCAGCCCGCCCAACAAGTGCGCCCCACCGTAACGTGGACGGGACCCGTGATCGGCGCGGATTATGTGCCGCCGCCGACATTTACGCTCGTTCCCACACAGCCCGATCCTAACATCACGCCGACCACGCCGCCGGAATTTCCCGATGCGCTGCCTAACTTAGATCGGGAACAGATGGGGATTCAGTTCGATTTGAATCTCGAACAATCCGACTGGGATGACGTGATGCGGCGCTTGGGTGATAACATTAGCGTCCGCTGGATTAAAGTGCAGCTTCCGTGGCGCGACATGCAGCCCAATGCGGCGGGCGAAGTCAGCGAATATTGGCAGCGCACGCGCTTGTATCTCGAAGATGCTGATCGGCGCGGATTCAACATTTTGCTCAGCATAGCGAAAGCGCCGAACTGGG
The DNA here is from genome assembly GCA_041737735.1 of Anaerolineae bacterium. Taxonomy (GTDB): domain Bacteria; phylum Chloroflexota; class Anaerolineae; order Aggregatilineales; family Phototrophicaceae; genus Flexifilum. The sequence continues at coordinate 937 of JBGSRB010000551.1, forward strand.
CGCGCTCAACCTTAGAGCAAGATGGCCCGCCTGACAACCCGCAGTTGTTCGCGGATTTCCTCACGCAGATGTTGAATGACTTAGGCGGCGCAGTTGATGCCGTCGAAATTTGGAACGAGCCGAACCTGCTGCGGGAATGGCGCGGATCGCTGCCGTTCAATGGCGCGGGTTATATGCAGTTGTTCCGTCCAGCTTATCAGGCGATCCGCGCATATAGCCCGAACATCACGATTGTGTCGGCGGGTTTAGCGCCCACAGGTGACAGCGCGGGTTCGCGTGATGATCGCAGTTACACACGCGAGATGTATGCCAACGGCTTGGCGAGCTTCAGCGATATTGTTTTCGGCGCGCACCCTTACGGTTGGGCGAACGCACCCGAAGCCACCTGCTGCGGCACACAGGGGTTCGATGATGATCCGCACTTTTTCTTTGCCGATAATCTGCGCGATTATCGCCAGATCATGAGTGATAACGGGCATCGCGTGTCGATGTGGATCACCGAGTTTGGTTGGGCAACGTGGGATGGTTTCCCCGGCGACCCGCCCACGGGCAGCGAGTGGATGCGCTTCAGCAACCGGTGGGATCAAGCCAATTACACGATCCGCGCGTTCGAGATCGGGCAAAATGACCCTAACATCGGCGTGATGTTTCTCTGGAATTTGAACTTTGCCACGCTCGCGGGCTTGATCGAGAACCGCGACGAGCGCATCGCGTATAGTCTGGTGATCCCCGGCACGGGTGGCGTGCTGGATGCGTCGAGCAGCAACCGCACCGAGCGCCCGCTGTATTGGATGATCTACGACGCGATTCGCCCCGAAGTCAATCTGGATCGCTACGATTAATCAATGCGGGGGACGACCTATGGCATCGTCCCCCACACTCTAACATCTGCCTGACCTACCCAAACAAAAATGCCCGCGTTGACGATGCGGGCTTTTTGCTAGCTGCTGTTTGGTGCGCTGAACGCTGAGCCTAGCGGCGTGAACCGCGCAGCGTGCGCTCGTAGATGTCTTCTAAGTCGTGCTGACGTTCGCGTTTTTCGCGGCGTTCACGCTTATTGTTCTTCCCGCGCCGTTCGGTGGTCGTCGGCTCGGGGAACGGCATATCGGTGTCGTTCATCGCTTTACGCAGCGCCAATTCCATCGCAGTCGGCACATACACATCTTCTTCTTCAGCGGTTGGCTCAGGCGCGGATTTCGGCTCTTCCAACTGCTTGATGCTCAGATCGATGCGGCGCTTCTTGCGATTGACGCTGATGATCTGCGCGGTGATCTCATCACCCACTTTGACCACATCTTCGGGTGAGTTGACGTAGCCGCTGGCGAGTTCCGACACATGGATCATACCGGGACGCTCAGCGCCGATGTCCACAAACGCGCCGAACTTCTCCAAACGCACCACTGTCCCCGTGACTGTGCCGCCCACTTTGAGCGTTTCCCACGCGATGGCGGGCGGTTTCTCCAGCGAAAGGGCAATGCGCCCCGCTTCCCGATCGACCTTGAGAACATACACGGTGATCGTTTCGCCTTCGTTGACCACTTCGGTCACTTCGCGCACATTGGGCTTGCCCAACTGCGAAATATGCAGCAGACCATCCTTACCGACGCCGACATCCACAAACGCGCCGAACAATTCGATCTTCTTAACTTTGCCTTGCAATTCCATCCCCGCTTGCAGTTCGTCTAACGAACTGGGGGTGGTGGTGGTTACTACGTCGCTCATGACTTTCCTGTTCCTTGTTTGACTGGTTGTTTGCACATCACTCAGCGCCGGGCGGCGGCGTTAGTGTAACACTGGGCGTCACATCAAAATCTTCGCTGGCGTAGGTGGCAAATGGCTCATAGCCTTCCCACGCATGAAGGTTGTTGGTGACGAGCAGCAGCTCCATATCTTCCGGCGTGATATACAGCACACCAATGATCTCGCTGTCTGGATTAAGCGAGGCATTGGGTCCGGCAACAAACGCATACACGACCGTTTGAATGTCGGGGAAGATCAGGTTGACGATCGCTTCTTCATCAGCGTAGGGGCTGGCGATCACGTAATCAGGTTCGCCATGCTCATCGATCACGTCAGCCACCGACATGGTGGGACGCACACGCAAGAACAACAGCGACACATCGACGCCATCTTGCGTGATCATCTGGCAGCACGCCGAGCCTTCACGCGGACTCCACTCGACGGCAGCCGCGATATCTTCCGACTGACGCTGACCGATCTCGAGCGAAACATCATCTTCGAGAATGATCAGCGCATCCGCCCAACGGGTTGTCCCGGGCGTGATGCCATTCCAGCAGGGTGCAGCACACGGATCACCTGTGATCAGGCTTTCGTCGGGCAGCAGGGTTATATCGCGCAGCGGTGGCGGTGGTGAACAAGCGGCGATCAGCAGCACACCAACCAAGCCCAATAACAGAAGGCGTAATTTCATTGAACAGGCGCTTTCATCATGACGACGGCGGGTTTCAACATTGCAGCGGGGCGGCAGGTTAACCGCCCCGCAGTGGTTCATAGTGATGTAATGGTTTTATGGATTGGTGTTCGTCAACGTGAGCGCATACGTTCCCGTTGTGCCACCGTATAGACCACCAAAGTGAGTTGCAATGATAATGTATTGTCCGTTGGCTGGCAAGGTGAGATCGGCAATTAGCGAATTGATATTTTCGCCGGGCAGGATATCGTCGTTCTGACCTGCTAGATTACCGAAGGGTCCCACGAGATACAACAACGGATCGAGTGAGCCGGATGTGGCAGTCATGCCAATCGAAACGACATCGCCCACCGCGCCATTGAACACGTACAAGTCAAACTTGTTATTCTGCGAGATCGCGCCGCTGCGCTGATCACCAGAGGCGATCTGGGTTGCGCCTTCGAGCAACGGCAAGAAGTCGATGTCTTCCAAGCCGCGAATGATGCCGCTGTCACTCTCTTCAAAGCTTCCGTCAGCGGTCAGCGTGAAGCTGGTCAGATAGCGCTCATCGGGCAGCGGTTGAATGGTGTCATTGAACACCTCGCGCCCGTTGTAGCTGATGAACAAATTCGCGGTGACAGGCGTTGCGTCGTTGCACACACTTTGAAACCAGACCTCGACTTCATACGTGCCGGGACGCGGCGGCGTGTTGCTGGGCCAATAGATGTACGAGAAGGGCGTGCCTTCCACGATTTCGCAATTGACGTTGCCATCCGCCGCCAACGTGCCACCGCTGCGGATCACGGGCGTGTCATCATAAACCACCTGCCCCGCCGGATCGCGCACGAGCAGTTGAACATCCGTCTGATTATTCCAGATCAAACGCACCTCAAGCGGCCCGCGCGGTAAGACGGCGAATTCTTCGGGAAGCTGCGCCGTTTGCCCCGACAACGTGAGGGCATAGCCGCCTTCGTGCCGCCGACGCGCTTAGCGTAGCGCGTGGCGACAATCGTGTAGTTACCCGTGAAGGGTAGCAGCACGTTGACGATCTCCGAGTCGGTGATGCCGAAATCAATATCATCATTCAGCGCAATGATCGAGCCGCTGGCATCCAACAAGAACAGAAACGTATCCAGACTGCCGCTGACTGCGCTCATCGAGATGCTGACCAATTCGTTCGCCGTGCCTTGAAAGCTATAGGCGTCGAAAGGCTGCGGGCTGGTGATCACGCCTTCGACCGTTGAGCCAAGCGCAATCGGCACAGCGTTGGCGATGATCTCGGCAGCGCCAGCAGGCAGTTCGTCGGTGACGACGCCGCTTAAGCCTGTAAACGCTACGGTTGCATCAGCGTTAACGCGCACACTGGCGACGAACACCTGACCCGGCAGCAGTGTGCCGCGGATCGGCTCGACCGGCTGCCCGTCAAACAGCGTATTGATCGTGAACGTGACCGGACTTCCGCCCGCGCACGCCTCTTGATAATAAACCAACAGTTCGTAGCTGCCGGTTGACACGCCGCCCGGCGACCACGTCGCGGTTTCGGTGGGTGCTTGATCGGTGGTGACGGCGCACTGCTGATTGATGTTCTGGCTCAACGTGCCGCCGCTGTCCACAGTGGGCGTTTCCCAATAGAGCGAACCACCGACCGGATCGCGCACTTCCAAGTCGAGATCATCAATCGTGTCCCACGTTAAGGCGAACGACATGCCCGTGTTCGTGATCACCTGTCCCGTAGTAAAAGTTGCGGGCGGCGGCGGAAGCACGTCCGTGACTTCGGGCGTCACTTCAGCGGGTTCGGTTGGGATTTCGGTCACTTCGGGGGCAGGTTCCTCGGTTACATCAGGCGCGGGCGTGCCAGCGCTATCGATCTGCGCCAGCAGCGAGAACTGCACCCGACTGACCGACGCTACGCCAGCTGACTTAAACACAGTGACGTAGTAGATGCCGGTTTCCGGCAGCGCGAATGGCGCTAATGTGACTGTGCCGTCAACATCATTATCGACGACACTGGCGACACCCGCACCATCAGCGCTGGTGACGACGAGCGCCAGCGGAACACCAATCGCGTTGCTGGCGGTCAGCGTCAGGACAGCGCCTGCGTTAGCTTCAATCGTGTAAACCTGTATGAGATTAACGTCGTCTAACTCACCCGTGATCGTTAAACCCGACGTAAGCGCGCCGCCATCTTGTGCGCTCACAGGCAGAACCAAAAGTAAAGCGGCGATCATGACCAGCAGCCATGTACGCCGCGTCATTGTTTGCAGCATGGAGTTAGCCTCCCGTTATGCCGTGTAAACGCCAAAAAACAAACCCTGAGTTGCAATTGCATGGCAAGTGTAGCCGAAAGACCCGCCGCGCGCTACCTGCTAAGCCCAACGCTTTCCCGACTCTAAGACCCTGAAGGCGGTGGCGTGCCGGGCGCGAGTTCGACAAAGGTCGTCGTGCCTTCGATCACGTTGATGAGGCGCGACACACGCACGCCGTCGATGAAGGCGATCACTTCATAGCGCCCAACGGGAAGATCGCCCACGATGAAATTCTCATTCCACACTGGATCAGGATTGACATCCACGCCTGTGCCTTGAAAGATGTACGTCGTCGTTGTGTCTTGATTCAAGCCCGTAGCGAAATTGCGGATCGTGACATCGACATCTTGCAGCAAGCGCCCGCCCGCATCAACCACGCGCCCGGCGATCACGCCTGTGCCGACGTAAGGAACCATCCACAGCACCGGATTAAAGGTATCGCCATAACCGGGAATCTCGGTGCTGTTAGGGGGTGCTTTGCGGACCTCAAAATGCACGTGCGGACCCGTGACTCGTCCGGTGTTGCCGACCAAGCCAATAGCATCACGCGCTTCGACGCGCTGTCCCACGCCCACCAAAACCGCCGCCAGATGTGCGTAGAGGGTGTATAAGCGCTGCCCGTCATGCCCGAAATCGTGTTCGATCACGACCGTGTTGCCGTAAGCGAAGGTCTGCTGAAAGCCGGGTCCTGCCCACACGATCATGCCTGATCCGGCGGCGCGCACGGTTTGCCCGATCTCGTTGGGCATGTCGATGCCCGCGTGAACACGCCACGCATTTTCAGGTCCATCTGAGCCGTAAGCATAATAGAATAAGCCGCGATTGGTCGCGTTGGAATCCACCGGACGAATGAAATAGAAGTGATCACGCCCCAGCACATCGCGCGAGATCGGCGGGATCAGCGGTGGCCGCGCCCACTGCTGCGTCGGACGCCCCGCCGCCAGCGCGACTTCCGTCACCGGGACGATGGTTTCCAATGGCGGGATCGTGGCGGGCGGGCGCGTGGGTGTTGATGCTACACTGAACACCAAGCCATCATCGGGCGCGCCGCCCACATCCGCCGGGGCGAACGCGGTCGCGTCCGCCGCCAATTCCAATGTCGGCGGGCTAAACTGCATCGTCGAAATTTCGACGGTGGGCAGCGGCGTGGCATCGACGCCGAAATTGCCCTCTAACACGCTTTGCCACACGTTCACTTGCTCGGTGGGTTGTTGTGCCACCGTCGGCACGATCACGCGGACGGCGGGAGTGGGCTGCGCGTTATTCAGCAGCACGAACCCGAACACACCCACCGCGATCAGCACCAACACAAACGCGGGCATTCCGCCTTGTCGCTGCATCGTTACGCTTTCTCAACACTCAATCGACATCATCATGCGGGCGGCGCTTCAGCAGGTGGGGCTTCAGCGGGCGGCGCT
>JBGSRB010000320.1:0-3745 GCA_041737735.1 Anaerolineae bacterium
GTTCCCGATGGCGACACCGGAACAAATATGTATCTCACCATGCGCCATGCGTATGACCGCATCGCGCTGCTAGAAGAACCGCACGTCGGACGCTTAAGCCAACTGCTTGCCGATGGCGCGCTGATGGGCGCGCGCGGCAACAGCGGCGTGATCCTCTCGCAGATTTGGGCAGGTGTGGCGCAAGCGCTCGATGGTCACGCGCAGCTTGACGCGCGCTTGCTGGCGCAGGCGTGTCAGCAGGCGGTGGCGATGGCGTATCGCGCGGTCGAGCAGCCCGTCGAAGGCACGATCCTCACGGTTTCACGCATGATGATGGAAGCGGTCGTCACGCGCTATGAAGAAACGCCCAACCTGATCGCCCTGCTGCGGCGGATGCTGGTCGCCGGTCGCGCCGCGCTGCGCGCCACACCCGATCTGCTGCCCGTGTTGAAAAAAGCGGGGGTCGTGGACAGCGGCGGTCAAGGGTTGCTGCTGATCTTTGAAGGGATGCTGCGTTCGCTGTGTGGGCGCGAGATCACGCGCGATGCAGCGGTGCAGCTCAACACGCAAGCATGGCGTGACACACTCGCCCCCGAAGATGATGAGGGCTATGGTTACGATGTGCAGTTCCTCATGCGTGGTGATGGTTTGAGCATGAACGATGTTAAACTGGCGCTGGCGCGCATGGGCGGGTGGTCAACGCTGGTGGTGGGCAGTGAACGCTTGCTCAAGGTGCATGTGCATGTCCACGATCCCGGTGAACCGCTAAGCTACGCGATCCGTTCGGGCGCTGCCATCGAAGATATTGTCGTCGAGAATATGCAGGCGCAGTATGAAGCCAATGTGCGCCGCCGTGATCAGCAGGAAGCAAGCGCCGCCCCCGTGATCCGCACGGACGTGGAAGGTGTTGCGGTCATCACCGTCGCGGCGGGCGCGGGTATGCACCAAGTGATGAATGACTTCGGCGCCGCCTACGTGATCGATGGCGGGCAAACCATGAATCCAAGCACGGGTGATTTCCTCACGGCGATTCAAGCGCTGCCCAACCACGAGATCATCTTGCTGCCCAACAACAAAAACATCATTCTGGCGGCGCAGCAGGCGGCACAGCAAGCCGAAGCACACAGTCACCGCCGCGTTGAGGTGCTGCCAACCATGTCGCTGCCGCAGGGCATCGCCGCGATGATCGAATATGCCAACCTGCACGCCGATGGCACATTGGACTCGATCACTGAGGCGATCACGAACATTATGTCCGACGTGATCTGCTGCGAGATCACGCACGCGGTGCGCGCGGTCGAACTCGAAGGCGTGAATGTGCGCGAAGGTCAGTTGATCGGGCTGCTGAACAATCGCTTGATCGTCGCGGATGATGATATGTTCACCGTGGCGCTAGAACTGCTGACGCGCGCCAATGTGGAGCAATACGAGCGCGTTACGCTGTATCACGGCGAACAAGTGTCATGGGTGGATGCGGAAACGCTGTCTAAGCAGCTCAGCGCGCACTTCGCTGAACTCGAATTTGAAGTTGTCTGCGGCAGCCAGCCGCTTTATCCTTACATCATCAGCATTGAATGAGTGTATGCCAACGGTTCATATTGTCACCGACAGCAGCGCACAATTTGTGCGCCCCATGCCTGCCAATGTCACGGTCTGCGCGAACACGATCACCATTGACGGGCGCAGTTACCGCGAAGGTATCGATCTTGCGGGCGACGAAGCGCTACGCCTGATCGCACGGCAGCCGTACGCGCCGCTGGTGCAGCCACCGTCGATCACCGATTACGCCGACGCCTACATGCGCGCGGCGCGTCATGCGGATGCGATCATTTCGCTGCACCCGTCGCGTGAGCTATCCGAGAGCTGGCAGAACGCCAACATCGCCGCGCAGCAAGTGGCGGGCGCGTCGCGCATCTTCGTAATCGACTCGCGCACGCTGAGTGCGGCGTTGGGCTTGCTGGTCGAGATCGCCGCGCAAGCCGACGCCGTTCCCGATGAGATCGTGCGGATGGTGCGCGGCGCTATCGAGCGGGTCTACACCGTGTTTTACGTCGAATCGACCGACTACTTAATGCAAAACCGCATCATCACGCCCTCACACAGCATTTTAGGCGGCTTGCTCAACGTCAAACCCGTGCTGACCATCGAAGATGGGCATCTGGTGGCGATGGAAAAAGTTCGCACGCGCACCCAAGCCATCGAGCGCTTGGTTGAGTTCGCTATCGAGTTCATCGCCTTCGACACCGCGCTGATCATGCAGCCGCGCAGCGCGGTCACGGAACCGACGCGCGCCCTGCAAGAACGGCTGGCGCTGGAATTTCCCGATCGCACTTTTCCTTATGGCATTTATAACGCTTCTCTGGCGGCGCTGATCGGCGTCGATGCGCTTGGTTTGGTGGTTTTGGAGCGCGAAAACGAAAGGTTTGAAGATGACTTCTAAGCAGCGTATTCGTTTCGTCACCGACAGCACGTGTGATCTGCCGCCTGAGATCATCGCGCAATATGGGATCGTGGTCGTGCCGTGTTATATTAACTATAACAATGGCTCGTTTGCCGATGATAACATCGAGCTAGACCGCCGCGAGTTTTATCGCCAGCTTCCCACGCTCAATCCGCACCCGACCACCGCCGCCATGCCCACCGGCATCGCGGAGCAAAAAATTAATGAAGCGCTGGTCGATGCTGACCATTTGTTCGTATTGACGGTTGCGTCTGGTCTCAGCGCGGTGTATAACGTGATGCGTCTGGCAGCGCAGAATACCGCGCCAGATCGCATCACACTGATCAACAGCGAAAGCGCCACGATGGGTTTAGGCTTACTCGTGCAAATCGGCGCGGAAGTGGCGGAAGCGACGGGCGATCCGCAGCAGGTTGAAGCCGCGATCCTGAGCGCACGCGCCAACATGCAAGTGTTCGCCGCGCTCGACACACTCAAATATCTGCAACGCAGTGGGCGCGTCAGTTGGGCGGCTGCCAATGTCGGCACGCTGTTGCAAATCAAGCCGGTGATCAGTGTGCATGGTAATGTTGTCAACAGTGTTGCCCGTGTGCGAACCTTTAAGCGCGCGCTCGATGATCTGGTCGCGCGCGTCGAAGCTTTCGCCCCGTTGGATCGTCTGGCGATCATTCATGTCGCCAGCCATCAAGCGGCGCTGGATTTCAAAACGCGATTGGGCGACCTCGCGCCGGAAAAAACGTATGTCACAATGGTAGGTCCCACGCTGGGCGTGCATGTCGGCATCGACGGCGTCGGCGTGGCGATGGTCAGTCAAAAGTGGAGAACATAGGCACATTATGCCCTCAGCACTGGAAACGTTAGTCAAAATTCTCAAACTGGAACGCGAACAGGGCTGCAAGAACACCGCCGTGATCGGCGGGCTGGCGGGTTTTGTCGCCAAATGGCAGAACGACGCGCGCGCGCAAGCCCGCAAGCCTGAGCATCACATTCTGGTGGATGAACTGCGTGATTTGCTCGGCAGCTATGAGCGCATTGACACGCGCGATGAACGCACCGCGCAGATCGCGTATATGCTCGACCGCATCACCGGACGCACGCCACCGCCGCCCGCCTATCACGAACGGCTGGAGCAGTATCAATCCACGCCGTCCGCTGCTGAGGCGAAGCCGCCCGCGCGCGTTGAACCCCGCCAACTCACCAACCCGAAGCGCGCCGAACCGCCTGCGCCAAACGCGGATGAAGGCAAGCGCGAACGTAAACGGAAGCGTGATAAGAAAAGCCAAGCGGAACCCGCTGCGACGCCCACCG
>JBGSRB010000560.1:0-11462 GCA_041737735.1 Anaerolineae bacterium
CGACCGCTGGCACACTGGCGGCGATCTCCGCTAAGCGTTCGGCAGCATACGGCGCGGTATCGACCAGCACGCCGCCCGAACGCCGGATCACGGCGAAGCCCGCGCGCGCGATCAGCGCCACGATCACCAGCGCCACCAGCGGATCAGCCCACAGCCAGCCAATCGCCACCAAGCCGATGCTGACGATGACCGACAGCGTGATATACACATCGGATGTGGTATTGGCGGCGTCCGCCAGCAGAATTTGCGAATTGAGCCGCTTGCCCGCGCGCCGCTGATAGGTACTCACGCCGATATTGACGATCAGCGTGCCGACCAGCACCGCCAACGCCAGCGGCGACGCATCCGGCGGATCGCCGCCGCCTGACAAGCGCTCAAGCGCCGACGTGACCACTTCCCACGCCGTGAACAGCAGCAGCACGCCAATGCCCAACGCCGCCAATGTTTCGATGCGTCCGTGTCCGTAGGGATGGGTGGCATCGGCGGGACGGCGGGCGATGCTGTTGGCGATCAACCCGACGACGTTGGATGCGCCATCGATCAGCGAGTGAAAGCCGTCTGCGGTGATCGCCAGCGCGCCCGTTGCCGCGCCAACCGTGATCTTGCCGAACGCGACCAGTAAATTCAGCACCAGCGTGATCAGCAGCACGCGCCGCACGGGATTTGGTGTCATGAGCAAGCCTTTATACAACGTATGGGGTGATCTTAAGGGCGGAAGCGCGCTTTTGACAATCTGATTCGCAATTGTTCGTGCCAACGCGATCTGATTTTTAGCGCCGCCCAAGTTTTGAGTCGCACGGCGCGCGGGGGCATAATCAAGCGAATTAATCTATGAGGAGGCGCAGATCAGCATGTCCACAGCAACCGATTCAGCACCCATTCCCGCTGGCGCGGGCTTACTCGCCATTGATATTGGCAACACCAATGTGCATCTGGGCTTATGGCACGACAATGAATGGAAGGTCACGTGGCGTGCGCGCACCGTCGCGGAAAAGATGCCCGATGAATATGCCGTGCTGGTGCGGAATTTTCTATCCAGCGCGGACTTGAGCTACAACGTGGTGCGCGGCGTGGTGATCGCCAGCGTCGTGCCGCGCCTCACCTCAACGTTTGTCGAGTTGGTGCAGCGCTATATGCACACCGATCCGCTGGTGATCTCGCACGATACGCGCACGGGCGTGCAGATCGCCATCGATCAGCCGGCGCAGGCGGGCGCGGATCGCATCGTCAATGCGGCGGCGGTGGTGGCGCTGTACGGCGCGCCCGCCATCGTGATCGACTTCGGCACGGCGACCACGTTTGACGTGATCAACGCCGACGGCGCGTATATCGGCGGGGCGATTGCGCCGGGCATCAACGTGTCGATGGATGCGCTCGTCAGCGTGGCGGCGCGGTTGCACAAGGTTGATCTCACGCCGCCGCCCTCGGTGATCGGCGGGAACACGATCCACGCGATGCAATCAGGCATTTTCGTCGGCTATGTGGCGATGATCGAAGGCATGGTCACGCGGATCAAATCAGCGTTAGGCGGGGACAATATCCGCGTGATTGCGACGGGCGGGTTAGCGCCGCTGTTCAACGCGCACACCGACGCCATCGACCTGATCGCGCCCGAACTCACGCTCGACGGCTTGCGGATTATCTACGCGCTGAATGAGGCGTGATCGTCAGGCTTTGCGCGCGTGAACGATGTACAGGGGGTCGGCACGGGACACTCCCTTGGCTTGCTGCCATGCCGTGATGGCGGTATAGCCGCCTGCCAGTTCAAAATAGCGCGTCACCAGCGCGAGATGCTGCTGATCGCTGGTTGCCAGCCATACCGCGACCGCTTTCGTCGGAAAGCAACGATTCGAGAATGAGACGATGAACACGCCGCCCGGCTTCAGCACGCGGTTGACCTGCGCGAACACTTCCAGCGGCTGCGCGAGATACTGCACCGACACTGTGCAGATCACGGCGTCGAAGGCGGCATCTTCGAAGGGCAGCACGGGATTTTTGTTGAGGTTCTGCACGACATATTTATTCAGGGCGGGGTTGTCGATCAGCTCGTCGGCGTTCATGCCCAAGCCGATCACGCGCTGCGGCTTGATCGTGGCGGGCAGGTGCGAGCGCCAACTGCTCATCAGGTCGAGGATCACGGCGTTGGTCGGGATTAGCGCGGCGAACTCTTTGCTCAAGGTGCGGATCGCATTGTCGTCGATATGCACGACTTTGCGCGGCTGCACGTAGAACAGATCGTCGTCGCTGGCGTCCTGCTTGTCGAAATATTCAGCGGGGAAATGATTAAGCGTCATCGGTTCACATCGGCAACTCTAAGCGGTCACATTCAGCCTAATGGTAGCGCAGCCCGACTGAGGCGCGCATGTGGGTTTGATGTGGATGCGTTTAGCGCAGCAGCGGCGCGATCACGGGCAGCAGCATGGCGGCGACGATCAGCAGGGCGATGGCAGCCAGCAGGAGGCGGCGCGGTGTCCAGGTGGGCGGTTGGTTATAGCCGAGATTGCCGATGGTCAGCGGGTGATCATCGCGCGGGGAATAGTCGCCAAATTCTTCCATATCATCTTCGCTGGGATATTCATCATCATCGAGCCATTCGGCGCGCTGGGGCATGAGTCGATCCTTTCGCTAACAGTCTGACGCTGCCACTTTAGCACATCATGCCGCTGCCAGCGACTCGCACAGTAATCGCCTCAAATTTCTGATAAAGTTCAAATGGCTCATAGCAATCCTTTAGAGATAATTTTCCCTTGTTATTCCAATGCAAATTCAAACCAATCTTGTTTCAGCCCATACCCAATAGCGTTGCCAACACTGAGCATTATTTCTGTAAGGTCGGCTAGTGTTTGAATAAATCGAATGCGATCTACACGAACTCCGAACTGGGCAAATCTCGCTAATTCCTGCTGATCTTTAACATCATTGTGAAAGTACTCACCATCAATGTATGTTTTTAGAACATGCTTCGGTGACAAAGGTTCACCATCGACACTTATCTGGAGTCCGCTTTGCTCCAAAGCAAAATTCCATTTGTGAAGATAATCGTCAAAACGAGAGGCTTCATTTGCAAAGTTGGAGGCGAGACGGGTTTTTGCTAAAGTAACAATTGATTCTATAAAGACTGGCTCACGGGGAGCAACCATTTGCCGAAAGAGAGTCAAGAATGAGCGGAGATTATCCTTATCCGGCTCATCCAGCACTACACCGTTAGGGGTAAAGGATAAGCGCACACTGAGTCCACCCTCTCGCCAGATGCGGCATTCCACTAATTCTTGACAGCGCCTCACAAACAGTTTTAATTTCTCTTCATCACTCATCTGAGTCATTATGCTACCTATTATGCTAAAATATGTCTATATAATAGCATTTTTTGCTTTGTAAAGGTGACACAATATGGACGATGCTCAGATAAGGCGTATCTTCTTAAGTGATGTTGAATGGAATCGCACAAGTGCTTCTTGGAAGCAGTTGAAGCCAAAGCGAAACTTTAACCAGATCGATTCAGCAGATGAGTCGGTTGAGGAATGTACAATACGTCTCCAGACAACAGGTTATCAACTACCTGTACAGGTAGTTGACCAATGGCTCTACCCTCACTACTATAACCATTACATGGTGAACAACTATGGTTGGCTTGATTACACAAATGTAGTGTTTGTCGAAGTCGAACTTTCATTGGATATTTTAACAAGTATTTATGTCATTAGAGAATTTCGCAATCATGTGCATTCACTTTCCAAAGCCAATGTTTTTAGTGGGTTTATGTGTCAGGAAGTCGATTTAGAACACTGGAAAAGTCGCCTGACTTGGAGAGTTCCTCCCCTTATCTTAGATACAAACTCATTGATTGCTGTGCCGGAACATGCAGAAATTGGCGCAGGGTTTCAGTTAGTTGAAGGACACACGAGGTTAGGGTATCTCTTGGCAATGAAAAACGCTACACATCCACTTGAGGAAACACATCGAGTATTCATTATGCGTATTAACGGTGGAAAGCCAGTGTGACGGTATTTACCCGATAATCCAGCCCCCAAGCAACCGAAGCACCACTTTAGCACATCATGCCGCTGCCAGCGACTCCCATGAGTTGCCATATTCGCTTTTCAGGTGTAGGGTTGAAATATGTAACGTTATAGGGGTTCAGTTCGAAGTTACAACGAGCGAACTTAACTCGCAGCACTTTTAACGATTTAAGGAGCAACAACAATGATCAAGCGTATTCTCCTCTTACTCGTCATGGTCGCACTTACTGTGATGGTCAGCGCATCGGTTAGCGCTGGCACCGCGCAATTCAGCGGCACGATCGATTCGTCCGATCCACAGATGGACGTGGTTACAATTGACACCCCTGATTGCTTAAATCAAGTGGCACTATTGGTTCACTACGAAACGGCTATGATCACGGTTGACACCACCGGAAGCTATAACCTGCGCCTGAACCTCTTGAGTGGCGATTCATCTTTTTACGTGTATGCCAACAGCTTTGACCCGACGAACGGTGCAGCCAATTGTCAGAATGCCAGCAACACCAATCTGGGCGGCTACAAGGAAGTCAACACGAACCTTGTCGCCGGCACGACCTACATCGTGGTGGTGATCGATGATGCTCTTAGCCAACCGGGCGCGGGTTATAACATGGTCATCGACGGTCCCGGCAATATCACGGTGGGCGCAGCGACAGCAGTTGCTTGCCCCTATCCGCTGCCTTCCGGCTCAAACCAGCGGAACGTGCCGTTGGGCGCGCCCGCTTATTATGACGCCGATCTGGGTACGCGCGTGAATTTTGACTTGCCCGCAGGCAACTGGTGGGTGACGGAAACCAGCGGGGATTTCGTCCGCGTGTGGATCGCCTGCCAAGCATCGCCCGTGTGGATTCCAGTCACGGCGCTGGGCTAAATCCGGCGCGTAGCACTGTCACAATAGTAGCCAAGCGGCTGAACGACATGATCACGTCGTTCAGCCGCTTTTGTTATAACCGTCGCACCACCTACGCCATCCCCGCTCCAGATCAGCCCCTACGTCAAAGTTACCAAAGACCGTGCGCGCACGAGTATTCTAATTCGGGGGTGGATGCACGCTTTTTTGTCACTTTATGCCAATGAATCGCAATGATTTTTTGTGTACAATGTTATTGACTTAAAGTGAAAAGGCTGAAACATGGTCGCGCTACCTTATCTCAACACGACGCAGCAAGCGCTGAGCGAACACGGCTATGCGCTGGTCGAAGCGGAAACGCTGACGCCCGCTTGGGAATATCCCGAAGGCTGGACGGAACTCGCGGCGGCATATCCGCACCTGCCCGCCGATGAATATCTGCCCGGTGGCGCGCGCTATCGCTTTCGGCGTTATGATCGCTTCCACTTCGACCCGATCAGCGGCGCGCTCGACCTGCTGCCGCATCAGGATTACTTCCAAAGCACCGACATTAACGCGGTGACGGGCGGCATTGTCCGCAAGTTTGCGCCGCTGACGCCTGAACTGGCGGCGAATCCGTTTATGCACGCGATGATCCGCTGGAATTTCGCGCAATTCCCGCTGGTTGATCCGCGCTGGTCAAGCGGCTTGTGGCAGGTAGACGCGCACATGATCTATGTGGTGGCGCAGCCCGGCGAACACGGACATCCGACGCCCGAAGGCGTCCACCGCGACGGCGCGGAGTTCGTCACGGTGCATCTGGCGGCGCTCGATAATGCGGATGGCGGTTTAGTCACGGTGTATGACGACGACAAGCACCCGTTGGCGAGTTTCCAACTGGATCACCTGCTGCATTCGTATCTGTTTGAGGATGCGCGCTTGTGGCACGGTGTGAAGCCGATCACGCCGCGCGATCCGCGACAGGCGGCGCGGCGCGGGATTCTCACCTTCGATTATCACTTCTTGGGCAGCTAACGCCTACGTCACGCCTCACGCGGGATGCACAAACGCGCTGAGGCGTGACGCCACAGCTTCGACCGCTAACGCCCCCTGCGCGATTTCGAGCAGCAAGTCGTAGCGCTCGGCGTCACTCCACGTCACTTCGTGATCATTCAAACTTAGGAACAATTCGACGGCTTGCGCGGCGGTGCGTTTATTCGCGTCGGCAAACAGGTGATGATAGGCGAGCGAATGCAGCAGGCTGGCGGCTTTGTCGATCAGCGTGGGAAACTGCGGCTCGCCAAACAACACCAACGCCGGACGCGCCGCCGCGCTTTGCAGCAGATGCACATCGCGCACGAACGTATGTCCATCGGTGATCGTGTCGTTGATGTTGTAGATTTCCGACACGGTGAGATAGCGCACGGGTTTAGCGCTGTTCGAGTTCATGCAGCAGCCAGCTTTGTTCCGCAATCAACGTGGTGATCACGCGCATATCGGCGTCGGCGTCGGGTTCGAGCAGCAGATCAACGGGCGCAAGCGGCAGCCATGCCGCCAGCGCATCAACGCTCAAGCGTCCTTCGGCGGCGTCGAGAATCACGGGCAGCGCTTCCGCTTGATCCCACACGACGCGCGCGCCATTCACGCGCAGCATAAACAACGCGGCAATCGTCGCCGTGCGCTTGTTGCCATCCGCAAACGGATGATTACGCGCCAGCGCGTGCAGCAGCGCCGCCGCTTTTTCGGGCAGCGTGGTGAAGGCATCCGCGCCGAACGCGCTCGCCTCAGGACGCATCACCGCCGCATCAAGCAGCCCGATGTCGCGCACATGCTGCTTGCCCGTGACGATCTGCGGCTGGTTAAGCAGCGTGCCGTTGATGAAGATCACTTCCGACAGCGTGACGTAGCGCATGAGGACGGTTGTTTCCTGTAGTGGGGTGGTGTTGGGCGTCATGCGGGCGATTGTGCCTGATCGCGCGCGATTGATCAACGGGCGATCGCGTGCTGTATTTCTAAAGCGTGCGGTTGATGGGGCGATCCATGGGCGGATCGCCCCATTTCTATGCCTGCTCTAACCCTTGACCGCACCCGACAACCCACGAATGAACTGCCGCTGGAAGATCAAGAACACGATGATGATCGGCACGGTGGCGATCATCACGCCTGCTGCCACCGTGCGTAAATTCCCCACGAACGCGCCTTCGAGAAAGGCTAAGCCGACCGGCAATGTGAACAGTGCTTCGCGCCCTTGCAGCATCAACAGGGGCCACAAGAACGCATTCCACGAGCCGACGAACGCGAAGATCGCCAGTGTCGCCAAGCCGGGACGGATCAGCGGCAGCAGCACCCGCCACCAGATGCCGAACTCACTCGCGCCGTCGATGCGCGCCGCTTCGATCAACTCATCCGGGATCGCCTGATAAGTTTGCCGCAGCAGGAAGATGCCGAACGCATTTGCCCCAAACGGAATGACCAGCGCTTGCAGCGTTCCGGCAAAGCCGAACACATTCACCGCCATAATGTACATGGGAATCAGCGTCAATTGTTCAGGGAAGATCAGCGTCGCCAATATCAAGTAGAAAATCGTATTGCGCCCTTTGAAGCGCATCTTCGATAACGGATACGCCGCCAGCGAACTGGTCAGCAGTTGAATGACCACGATGCTGATCGCCACGACGAAACTGTTGACGAAGTAGCGCGGCAGGTTTACATCCGTCCACACGCGATAATAATTCATCGTGGTGAACGGGAACGCGAACGGCTCTAACGCGGAACCTTCAAGCTGCGCGCGCGATTCACTCGTGTAATCACGCCACCACCCCGCTGGACGTTCGTCGGAAGCTTCCCACGGCGCTACGGTGTATTCCCCCGTTTGGCGCGCTTCGCTTTGCCCCTCACCCCACCCGATCATGCCCGCGTAAGGCACCAACTGCGGCGGACGGCTGGCGCTGAAGATCGTCGCGCTGTTCGAGCGCACGCTCATCAACGCCGTCCACATGAAGGGCAGCGCCGTCAGCAGCGCGACGAAAACCATGATGAAATACCAACCGCTGTTCGCCAGCCACTTCCGCGTGCGGGCGGAAGTGCGCGCGCGCGTGCGCGTGGTGATCGGGGCGTGTTCCCTTGCGGTGTTAGCTGACATCGGTGCCTCTTTCCAAAAAGCGCAGGTTGATGATCGAAAACACCAGCGTGATCAGGGTAAAGACCACCGCAATCGCGGAAGCATACCCCAATTGAACGAACACAAAGCCCTGCCGATACAGATAGAACATGAGCGTCAACGCGCTGTCGAGCAAACCGCCCGAACCGTTGGTCATGACGAAAATTTCTTCAAACACCTTCAACGCCGAAATCGACGAGATGATCGCCACAAAAATGATCGTCGGGCGGATGCCCGGCAGGGTGATATACCAGTGCTGCTGCACTTTGTTCGCGCCGTCGATGGACGCGGCTTCGTAGAGTTCTTCCGGCACATTTTGCAGCGCCGCTAAAAAGATCACCATGTAGAAGCCCACCCCGCGCCAGATCGTGACCAGCATGATCGAGATCAGGGTTGAATCGG
Organism: Anaerolineae bacterium; assembly: GCA_041737735.1. Taxonomy (GTDB): domain Bacteria; phylum Chloroflexota; class Anaerolineae; order Aggregatilineales; family Phototrophicaceae; genus Flexifilum. Next base: position 8,414 of record JBGSRB010000560.1, read on the forward strand.
GGTGCGTCAAAAAGTTGATCGGTTGGTCGATCAAGCCCAGCGCCAGCAGCAGCCCGTTGATCAAGCCGCCCGGTTCTTCAAACACAAATTCAAAAATCATGCCCACCGCGATCACGGAGGTGATCGCCGGAATGTAATACAACGTGCGGAAAATCGGCACGCCGCCGATCTTGCGGTTGACCACAATCGCCAGTGAGATTGACAGCCCGATCAGAATCGGCGTCACGGTCAGGTAAATAAACGAATTACGCAGCCCCACCCAAAACAGCGGATCGTTGAATAGCTGCGTGTAATTCTCGAAACCGCGCCACTGCGGGGCGTTGTAGAGGTCATAGCTGGTGAAACTTAAATAGACTGCCGCCACCAGCGGCACAAACAAAAACACGATGAAGAACACCATCGCCGGGGTGATGAAAGCGTATGCCGTGACGGTGCGGCGCATTTCGCGGCGGCGGCGTTCACGATCAAACTGGGTTACTGTAACCATAGCGCTTGCCTTGATGGGGCTGGCGTCGGGCGCGCCAGTCAACGGACGATGGTCGATTGTTGGGGTAGGTGGGTTCGATGATCAAATGGACATGCTTGCATCGGGGCGATGCTAGGCGTCGCCCCGATGCACTAACGGTTATGTCGGCAAACTGCGCTTACTCCGCAGCAGCGATGATCTCGTTGATACGTGCTTCCATATCAGCGATGGCTTCTTCTGGCGTTTTCACCAGCAGCAGCGCCGCCTGTGTTTCGCCCAACACCACCTGCTCAACCTGCGCTAAGTCGGGGAAGCTGATGTTGATCGGCTGCGCGCTCAAGAAGTAATCGCGCGCCAGCGGACGCAATCCATCGGTCAGCGCGGGACCGCCTTCGGTGAAGAACGGATCGTCGTAACTTTCGAGATTGCTGGAGAAGATCGCCGCTTCTTGCGTGAAAGCGGTTTGCGCTTCCGCATTGGTCATGAACTGGGCGAAAGCCAGCGCCGCGTTCGGGTAAGGCGTTGATTCAGGGATGATGATCATCTGCACGCCGCCGATATTGCGGATATTCGCTGAACCCGTGATGCCATTCACCAGCACCAGACTATCGAACACTTCTTGGTTCGATTCTTCGATCAGGCGCAGCAGTTGCGGACCCGTCGTCAGCAGCAGCACTTCGCCACCCGCGAAACGATCCACCATTTGGCGCACGTCGTCGGTCAAGCTGGCGCGCGGGATCAAGTCCTCTTGCACCAGCGTGACGAAATCCTGAAGCGTGGCGGCGGCTTCGGGTGTGTTAAACACCACGCTGCCATCGTCAGCGAATAATTCCACGCCTTCGCCATAGAAGTTATTGAGCAGACCCAAGCCCGCCAATTCACCCAGCGCATAGGAATAGGCGTAATAGGCGCCGCCGCTGTCCTCACGCACACGGCGCGCGAACTCGACCACTTCGGCGGTGGTGGCAGGCAGTTCGTCCAGCGAGTAACCCAGTTCATCCAAAATCAGCGTGTTGACCGCCATCACATTCGACAGCGCCAGATACCACGGAATGCTGTAGGTCACATCTTCATACGCTGCCTTCACCCACGCGCCATCGACATACTGCGCGCGCAGTTCGGGATACGCCACGCCGAGTGCTTCATCCATGTTCAGCAGCACATCCGCCTGCGCAAACTCGGCAACCCAGCTATCGCTGACGTTGATCACATCGGCGGCAGTGCCAGCGGCGAAGTTGTTGCGAATGTTATCGCGCGCGCCGGCTGGCGGCTGAATTTCGTAAGTGATGGTGACTTCGGGATACGCCAGCATGAAATTGGCGATCAATTGATCGAGATATTCCTCAAAACCGCTGAGCGCCCACGGCCAGAAGCGGATGACCGCGCCTTCTTCGACGTTATCGATCACGCGCCATGAGGCGATGTCTTCTTCCGACGGGTTCCAAAACGGACGATCCGGATCGCGGTTTTCACCGATAGCGCCCACCGACAGCGTGATCGCCATCAGTGCCAGCATTACGATTAGCAGAACTAATTTTTTCATGCTGATTTAGCTCCTAAAATAGACTCGTTAAATGTTCGTTGGTCAACTATCAAGCGCATCGGCGCTGATAGACTGTCCCTAATGCCTTAACTCACAATGGGGCGGTGCGTATGCACGCGGAAGTAGTAACGACATTTATCGCCGCGCACCACCGACTTGCTAAATTCAATTGGCGTGCGGTCAGCGGCATAAGCGGCGATATAGACCAGCATCGCGGGCAGACCGGCGTCGAGGTTGAATAACTCGGCTTCATGGGCGGTCAGCAGCGTCGGTTCCAGCGATTGCTCGGCTTCATGGATCAGCACGTTGTAGCGCGTCTCTAACACACTGTAGAGGCTGTGCTGCTCTAAATCTTGATCGATCAAATCGGGAAAGCGCGTCACGGGCAGATACGATGTTTCGATCATCAGCGGCTCGTCATCGACCAAGCGCATCCGCTTGATGCGGACGACTTCATCGGTCGCGCGCAGATCAAGCCGATGATAAACCAACGGCGGCGCAGTAATGATGCTTTTCTCCAGCAGGCGCGACGATGGGCGTAAACCCGCTTCGCGCATCCGTTGGGTGAAGCCAGTCACGGTTGGCTCGAACGGCGGCGGCGGTGCTTTCTCGCTCACGAAAGTGCCGACACCCTGCTGCTTGCTGATTAACCCTTTGCTGACCAAGTTTTCGATGGCTTGGCGCACGGTCAAGCGGCTGACATCATACAGCTTGCTCAGCTCGCGCTCGGAGGGCAGCATATCGCCGGGTTGCAGCAGTTTCAGCTCGATCAATTCCGCTAGATTTTCTTGAATTTGGTAATACAGCGGCGTCGGTCGGCTGGCATCAACATAAAAATGTCGTTTGTCGATAGTCATAAGCACTACTGGTATAGACCTTTAGACCACCAGCATACTGGTATTGACCAGTGCGGGCAAATTTTCTCATCTTCTACTTATCTTCGTGCAGCGCACGGACAAATTCCGCCGTGATCAACTGCGGGCGCGTGATCGCCCCGCCAACCACGACTGCCAGCACACCCAGATCGAGAATCGCGCGCG
>JBGSRB010000563.1:0-2072 GCA_041737735.1 Anaerolineae bacterium
GCGGCGCTCGACGGCATCGAATTGTTGGCGCTGGCGCAAAGCCCCGCGCGCAGCAGCTTGTCGGTCGTGGTCAAGCCCGAAGACGCCGAGATCGCGCTCGAACGCCTGCACGCGCTGATTATGGAAAGCGAAAGCACAACATGAATCTGGACGTATTCACGCTTGCCGCGCTGGTCGATCAACTGCTGGATACGGTGGTCGGCGGGCGCGTGCAGGATACGCTACTGGTCGATGAATGGGGCATTGGTTTGGAGATTTACGCCAACCGCACGCGCCATTACCTGTATGCCAGCGCGGATAATCAGACGCCGCGTGTGCATCTGGTCAGCGACAAGCTGCGGCGCGGCGTCACCAAGCCCACGCCGCTTGGTTTGCTGCTGCGGCGGCATGTCGAAGGCGCGCTGGTGCTGCATGTCAGCCAGCCCGCGTGGGATCGCATTCTGCATCTCGAATTGTCGCACCCGGAAACGGGCGTCAGTCTGCTGATCATCGAGCCGATGCCGCGCCGCGCTAACATTCTGCTGGTGCAGGCAGGCATCATCCTTGATTGCGCGCGGCGCGTCGGCGCGGATGACAATCGCTATCGCGTCAGCCTGCCCAATCAGCCCTACATCCCGCCGCCGCCGCAAACGGGCAAGCTCGATCCGTTTACGATCACGCGCGAGGCGCTGATCGGCGCGTTCGCGCAGAACGACGATCCCAAGCGCAAAGCCGCACAGGTGTTATCGGCGCGCGTGTTGGGCATGAGTCCGTTGTTGGCGAGTGAAGTTGTTCATCGCACCGGACTCAACGTTAACGCCAAAGCCGACGACGCCGATCCCGATGCGATCTACGCCGCGCTGGTTGAAACCGTCGCGCCGCTGAAGCGCCGTGAATGGCAGCCGGGCGTGATCGCGCGCGCAGGCTTGGCGGAAGGTTTCAGCGTCTATCCGATCACCCATCGAGAAGGCTGGCAGCCCGCCACGTCGATCAGCGTCGCCATGGAAACGTTCTACACCACGCCGACGGGCGAAGAAGCCTACACCGCCGCCAAACAGCGCGCGCGCGGCGAACTGGCGGAGTCCAAAGCCAAGCTCGAAGCGAAATTGGCTTCGCTGCGCCGTTCGCTGACCGACGAAAGCGAGCGCGATGATCTGCGCCAAAGCGGAGAGTTGATTCTGGCGTATCAGTACACGCTCGAAGCAGGACAAACCGAACTGCGCGCGCAGTACGACGCCGACGCACCCGAACTCGTGATCAGCATCGACCCGACGATGACGCCCTTAGAAAACGCGCAGCGCTATTTCGACCGTTACAACCGCGCCAAGCGCGCGCTCGATGATGTGCCGCGCCTGATTGAAGAAACAGCAGGCGAACTGGCATATCTTGATCAACTGGCGACCGATCTTGATCTGGCGGCGAACTGGGTTGAGATCGATGAAGTGCAGCAAACACTGCAAGCCAAAGGCTATTGGCGCGGCAAGCCCGCCGCACGGATCGCGGGTGGCAGCAAAACGGGTCCGCTGCGCGTGGTGTCGCGCGATGGCTTCGTGATCTGGGTGGGGCGCAACAGCCGCCAGAACGAAACGGTCACGTTTGACAAAGGCAGCCCCATCGACACGTGGCTGCACGCGCGCGGTGTGGCGGGCGCGCATGTGATCATCAAGCAGGACGGGCGCGCCAACCCGGAAGACGTAATCCTGCTGGCGGCGAGTTTGGCGGCGCATTACAGCGCGTCGAAAACGGAAGCCAGCGTGATCGTCGATGTGACTGAGCGCCGCCACGTCCGCAAGATCAAAGGCGCGGCAGCGGGCATGGTCACATATCGCAACGAAACCACGCGCACCGTCGCCCCGCGCGACGAACGCGCTTTACGAGATGAAGGCTTACTGGCATAATGCAAGCTATGCACTTCACACTCAAACAACCGCGCGTGCCGCACATCGATGCGCGCTTCTGGTCATTCACCATCCGCGCGCACGACGATTTGACGCGCGCGCCGCTGAGCATCGGCTATGCCGATCTGCTGGCGTTGCCCATGCGCACCGTTGACGCGGTGATCCCGCGTTTGCCGCGCGCTGAAGGCGACCGCC
>JBGSRB010000594.1:0-5711 GCA_041737735.1 Anaerolineae bacterium
CCCCAATCGCGCCCGCTGATGCGCCCCGCACCGCCATAAATCACGCGGCGCAGCGCCTCAGCGCCCACCAGCAGCACCATGTAAATGGGTCCATCCCACGTGTTGAGGAAGATCAGCCCGCCCGTGACCAGCGCGTAAAACACGATTTCGCGGTTGGTCGGTCGGCGGCGCGTCAGCACCAGATTAAGCGCCAAGCCCACCGCCAGCGCCGCGAACGGCAGCGCCAACACATGCGGGTGAATATCCGCCAGCACGAAGCTAAACGCGGGGAACTCGTCGATCACTTCGCTGTGATTGCCGTCCAGACTGCGATCACTGATCACGCGGGCGGAACGAAACCACCACCAATCGCCCCACTGATCGAGACTTTCGCGCGGGGCGGCGATGGGTGTTTGGCGTTCGTTCAAGTTCCAGATGGCGAGATAATTGGCATCCGCCGCGCCCGTTTGATAGGGAATTTCGACCAGCGGCAGTTGAAAATTACCGAGCAGCGTCACGCACGCCAAACCGAGTGCGCCCGCTGCTAGCGCCGCCGCGCGTCCGTATTGGCGTGCGGCATTGTGCGCCATTTCCAGCGCGCGCGAACGCGCCAGATTATACGCCACGCCGAACGCGCTTAAGCCCGTGAGCGCGAATAGCAGCGCCGCCGTCATGTTGAAGCCGATCGCGCTGGTCACGCCGCTGAGCGTGGACAGCATCCCCATGATCACGTAGCCGAAGTAGTAGTAACTGATCGCGTAACCTGACAGCCACGGGTCAGCAGGGGGAAAGCTGGCGCTGTGCATCACGCTACTGAGGAACGCCAATTCCATCGGTTTTTCCGTGCCGAGCAAGCTGTTCTGCTGCGCGCGGAAGAACGCCCACCCGATCAGCATGAGCGCGAACAGGATTTCGCTCACGCCGATCAGCGTGCGGTTTTCGCGCCACCACGCACGCAGGTCGATGCGTTCGCCGCTGATGAACACGACAGCGCCGATCAGCAGCACGATCAGCCACGCCAAGATCATGCTGTCGGGCGTGTTGGTGATGAAACCGAACATCGCCAGCAGCCAGAATACCAATCCGACCAGCAGCAAGCCCGCCGCGCGCGCCAGCGTATAACCGCGATCGGGCAAGCCGCCGAGCAAGCGTACACATAACGGCAGCGCCGCCGCGCCTGCCAGCGTGACCAACGCCCACCAACTGAGTACAATGCCGCCTTCTAGCGCCAGCCATTCAAGCATGGTTTATCCCACCGTTGCGAACTGCGCGTCAGGATTGACGCGGTAAATGGTCGAGTCGCCTTGTGTGAACACCACTTCGAGCAAGCCAAGCGTCACCATTTGCTCGATCTTCGCTAAACCTTCGGCTTGATAATAAGCGCGTTCCGCTAAGCCGACGATCACGTATTCGACATTGTAATAATCGAGGATGTCCCACGCTTGCCCGATATTGTCAATCTGGTAGAAGGCGATCACGTTCGCTACGCGCGACTCCACGGCGCGCCCCTGCGCCTCGAGCGTGCGCTGCTGGCGTTGGTGGAAGTTCCAGCCCTGCACGGCGGGCAAGCCCGTGAAGATGCTGATGCGACCGTTCCATTTGTACTGCGTGTCCTCAGGATTCAAGCCTTCGATGATCACGGGTGAGCCGGACACATTGTCCTGCAACCAGCGGATCATGGCGTGGTCTTCTGCCAGTGTGAACGGCGCATACATCGGGTTGAGCGCCAGTACATCGCGCGTGCCTTCAAAGTGGCTGGCGTAGCGCATAAATTCCGCGCCATCGAGCGTGAACGGCTGCGCTGTATCGAAGCGGAACACGGATTTGCCGCGCGCCGCCATCAGCGGGAACAGCGCCGCCACGCCGATCAGCAGCACGAGAACGACGCTCCATGTTGTGCGTAATGTCGGTTGCCAGCGCGGTAAACCACGCAGCAGCCACGCCAAAGTCGCGCCGCCGACGATGCTCAGCATCAGCCACGCTTGCAGATAGAACTTGAACACCGTGTTCTGTCGCCCGATGTCGCCTTCCAACACGATGTATTCCACGCCCAACGTCAAGCCGAGCGACAAGCCCGCGATCAGCAGCGCGAACTGCACCGGGCGCGATTGTCCCTGACGGATCAGCAGCACGCCCGCCCACAGCAGCAGCGGCACGGCGATCAGCGTGACCTGATAATCGACCGCCGCCAAAATGAGCGCGCCGAGCAACAGTGCCAGCACAATCAGCGCGCCGCCGATCATCAACCAGAACCAGCCGCGCAGCGCGCCCACGCGCGTCGCCCGGAACCAGCGCGCGGTATCCCACAGCAGCAGCGACACCACGAGGAATAGAAATTGTCCATGCAGAATGAAATATGCCCAGAACGGCGTTTTGCCGTCCGTCCACGGGCGCACGCTGCTGTAAGCGGTCGCAAACCAGATGGTAAAAGGCAGCACGGCGATATAACTGGCGATGAAGAAGCCGCCCACCTGCGCCGCCAAAGCCAACGTTGACTCACGGGTGAAGCGTCCGCGCTTATCGTTGGCTAGGCGTAGATTTTGTGCCAGCCACCACGCCAGCAGCAGTGCCGCCCCGCCCAACACCAGATAAGTGATCCAATCCCACGTGTTGGTGGCGCGCAGCATCCCGACTGTGCCGCCGATCAGCACGATCATCAACGCGCGCATGCCCAAACGTCTGGTGTCGCGTCCGGCAGCGAGCAGTTCATGCAGCAGCAAGCCGATCACGAGCAGTTGCATCGGCATCGAGATCATATGCGCGTGCAGATCGCCATAGATGAAGGTGAACATGGGCATTTCGGTGATCGCATGCCCTTCGACGCCGGGCGTTTCCCCTAACACGCGCGAAGGTCCCCAGAACCAGCGTTCCGCGCCAATGTAAACTTCGCCGCCCTCCAGCACGCGCCCAAAGCCGCTGACCACGCTCGATGCCATCGTCAGCGCGGTATCGACTTCATAACGCACGCGGCTGATCAGCGTTGGGTTTTGTGCTTCATTCATCAGGCGCATGAGCGCCTCATTGTCAGGTGCGCCGAAAGCGCGCGTGTGCTGCGTGATCAGGTAATCGTTGTAGTTCTGCACCTGTGAAAAACCGCCCGTGCGCGCCACACCCATCAAAAATTGGCGCGGCGTGTCGAGATTGCCCAACACCACCGCCAGCACGAGCGCGGCGATCCCCGCCAGATACGGGCTGCCCAAGCGCATCGGTTTGCCCGTCGATCCGCGTCGTTCGCGCCACGCATCCACCAGATCGAACGCGACTGAGAACGCGCCCACACCCGTCAGCGCAAACAACATCGGCAGGATCAGGTTGTAGGCGATGCTCGGCACGACGCCCAACAGCAAAGTGGGCGCACCGACGATCACATAGCCGAAGTAGTAATAGTTGATGTAAGCGCCCGCCTGCCACGGATCGATGGGCGGGAAGATGGTGCTGCTTAACACCCCGTTGAAGTAGGCGAAATCCATTGGTTTTTCGCCGCCATAAGCGGGATGCCATAAATCGGGGTTGGTCAGGCGGATCGCCAGAAATGCCAGAAACGCCAGCAGCGTGATGATCTCGATTGCCAGCAAGCGTCGCCAATGCGCACGTAGATAGGCGACGAAATCGCCACGCACACGCCACAGCAGCGCCACGCCGATCACGAACAGGATCAACAGCGCGAGGGCGATCCCCGCCTGATTCCACACGGGAATGCGCATGGTCGCCAGCACCCACACACCCCAACCCGCGATGAACATGCCCGCGAATTTGGCGAAGCCATAGCCGCGCGTCGCCAGTTTGGGCGTGAGAACGAACAAGAGCGGGAACGCTGCCAAGCCGAACAAGATCGTCATGCCCCACCATGCCGCAATCGTGATCGCGGGTTCGGTGTTGATCGGGCTGGCGGTGTCGAAGCGGTCGCTCCACGTGCTGCCGCTGCTTTGGATGTCCAGCATCGGTTGGGTGAACTGCAACTGCGTGGGCGCGCGATCGGCTTGTTCGGTTGACACTGCCCCCACGCTTGCCAGCGTCGGATCACAATAATAGCTCAACATGTCGGGTCGTGGCGGAGGTACACCGGGACAGTTGTTGAAGAGCGGCGCGTTGTTATAGCGCACCAGCGGCACACTGTACAGCGCGTCGGTCACGGCTTGGCGATCATAATCGGCGCGCCGCTGAAAAACCAGCACCACGGGATGATCGTAGACGTGGAAGGCTTCTTCGGCTTCGAGTTCGTTCAACCAGCGCGGCGAGTCGTAAAAGGGCAGGTGTTGATCGCTGACGCGCAGCGGTCCCAACTCGTAGGTTTCCTCAAACACCTCAATCAGATCGTAGCCCAGTTCGCCCGCGAACAGCCGCTCATAGTAGAGGTTGCTCATGGGCCAGCGCCACGGATTGCGCGAGAGCGTGTCGTAAAAGCGGTTGCTGGTGATCACGATGTAGTCGCTGTCGTGCAGCGTCATCAGCAGGCGGTCGCGCTTGGCGTTGTCATCCTCATAGACGATGTTCTGCTGATACCCATTGACCAGCGCCCACCATGGATCGAGTCCGTCGCACTCGCGTGCATCCATGACCAAGCCGGACGGCGGATTGTCCGCCAGCGTCATGCCATCGGGCAGGCGGCACACTTTCACCGGCGCGGGGTCGTCCCATGCGCCTTCCCATGTGAAGATCGAGCCGCCGCTTAGCACCTGTTCGCCTTCGATCAATTCGACGGTGAACACATAGTCTTCGCCTTGCGTGACCTGAAGCGGTTCGTCCAGCGGAATGTCATACGCATCACCGATGATGTGATTAGCGCGCGAGAGATGCTGCTCCAGCGTGGCGGTGGCGAGTGCTTCGCCGCCATCCTCACGGCTGATCGTGAAGCGCAGCACTTCCGGCGCGGGATCGTCGGTGGCGTCGCCCAAGTGCGGCGCGTGGATCGTGCTGATCGTTCCGTTGGCGGTCGCCGTGAAGTTGACGACGTGGCGCGGTGACAATGGATCGAGCCGCGTCACCCGCGACGCGAGATCATCTTCCGAGCCGCCGAAGACATTGTTCATCAGCGGAATCTGCATCAGCGGCGAGTCGGGGTGTTCATCAACGCGCATGGCAAAGTCGCCCGGTACACTTTCCCACACCCAATGGCTGACCTGCACGCGCGTGAGCAAGTTGCGGTAAATGTTAGTGAACATGCCCGCCCATACCAGCGTGAACGCCGCCACGCCGACCAGCGCAACACGCCCGCTGATGCGCGGAAGCCGTTTGATTGAACGCGCCCATGTCAGCAAGCCCCATGCCGCCAGCAGGATCAGCGGCATGTAGATGGGCAGGAAGTAGCGCATGGTCGTCACCCAATTGCTGCCCAACCAGCCGAAATAAACGACGATCCACGCCAACGGGATCACGTTCGCCAGCGCGCCCGGTCTGCCGCGCACCAGTCGCCATAACCCGATGATCACGCCGAGCCACGCGGCGATGCCGAGCGGAATGCCCATCCCCCATGTGACCATGTTGTTCAGCGGGAACAGGTATTCAGCACGATTCGCCCATTGAAAATTGGGTGGGCTGTCAATCGCGCCGCTGACGAGCGCTTGCGCCGTGCCGAGATTGTCCAGCCAGCGCTGATGAGGCGACAAGCCGAAAAAGCCGGGTCCGTCAAAGGCATATGGGTTGAACACGCGGAAGACCAGGATCGAAATCGCACCCGCCAGCACCAATCCGAACGCCATGCGCGCGAACGCGCGGTCGCGTTCTGCCAGCGG
>JBGSRB010000609.1:0-2144 GCA_041737735.1 Anaerolineae bacterium
GTCGCGCCGTCGTCGGTGGTCGCGCGTCCCGTCACGTTGAGATGTGTCGCGCTGTCGATCGCGCGCGCCAGCGCATACGTCTCTCCAGGTCCGCGATACACCGGCGCATCTTCATCGATCACGCCCGCCACGCACACCAACGACTCGCTTGCCAGCAAATCCAGCGGAACATGCGTCAGCGCCGCAAACGCATAACGATCCGCGCGTTCCGGCGCGCCCGCCACATCGTCAGTCAACGACACGCGCACCTCAGCGCCAGCGCCCGCATTAACCAGCGTGCCAGCAGTTTGCACATTGACCTCGCCACTGATCACGCGCAGCGTCAGCATTTCGTCATCGGTTCGCGCAAACACGGTTGCCTCATCCAACGCCACGCGCGCCCCGTTGATCTCCACTGCGCCTGTGTCCGCTTGCATCAACGCACCGCCGCACTCATCCGCTGTCGCCAGCGTGAAACGCTGCATCGGGTGTTGAATCGGGTCATCGACCACCGTCAGCGCGCCGATCTCACCCTCAACGCTGATTACACTCGCATTCACCCACGCTTCGCGCCCATCGTCCAGCACGATATGCAGCCATTCACCATCGTTGCTGCGACCATCAGCTTGCAGCGACGCCCCACGCGCCAGCGTCGTGATCACCGTGCTGTTCGCGTTGGATTCTGCCCGCAAATTGAGGATGAACTGTCCATTATTCGTCACCGTGACCTGTGCGCGCGGCGCATCAGCATCACCCGTGAACATATTGACGATCTCGACTGCACCGAACAACGTCACGGTGGGAGCATCAGCATCACCCGTAGCACCCGGTCGAAATGTCGCCAGCGAGTCGACATCGCCTGACACCCGCGTGATCCCATCTAATGATCGTACCGCGTCCGCCAGCCCGAATGCCGCACCGTCGATCTCAACCTGTCCCGCGTTCAGGCATAACTGCCCCCCGTTGACATCGCCGCACGTCGTGCGCGCGCTTTCGACCTGCGCGAAATACGGACACACCGCCGGCGCATCAGCCTGCGCCCACGCCTGACCCAAACCCGCCGCGCCACCGATCAACCCGATCACCAGCGCCGCGCATCCTACATATACGCTCAGTTTTCGCATACATCCCATCCCTAGCCTAGCCTAGCGCCCCCATTGTACAGAAGATTGCGCCCTCCGCGCCAGATAACGCAGGCGATCCGTTGTTTTGCAAGCCAGCGCCTTTGCGCTACCCTCATTCGCACCCATCTGAACAAATATGAGGTCACGCGATGCGTAAGCTCTTGCTTTTTGTGCTGCTCACCCTATTGATCCCGTTCGCGCTCACCGCACAGGATGTCCCCTTGCCTGATCTCACGCCGCCGACCTTGGGCGACTTCGATCCTGCATCCATCAACGGCATCGACATCACCGGCGCGCCCGTGCTGCCCGCAGTCACCGATTACGCCCGCGCCATTTTCGCGCGCGGTCAAGCGGATGGTCAGCAAAGTGGTGTGTTATCCAAAATTGGCGACTGCATGACCGCGTCCGCCAATTTTCTCGCGCCCTTCAGCGGCACGGATTACGATCTCGCCGCTTACACCGACCTGCAACCCGTGATCGACCATTTCACATCCGCGCCCGCGCGTGGCGATGGCTTCACCGCCGATGCGCTTGCCAACCCCGGTTTAGCCACCGCCAGCGGTTACAACACCGCCAGCGTGCTTGATCCGCTGTGGGCTGATCCGACATGGTGCGCGCCCGACGAAAGCCCACTCGCCTGCGAATATCGCGTGTCGCGCCCTGCCTTCTCGCTGATCATGTTCGGCACCAATGATGTGTTTTTCTTCGACGCCGCCTCATTTGATTACTACTACCGCCAGATCATCATCGAAACCATCGCCGCCAACGTCGTCCCCGTGTTGTATACGTTCCCCTACCGTCCGGAATTTCCCGACAAAGTGATCGAATTTAATCAGGTGATCAGCGCCATCGCGCAGGATTACGATCTGCCGCTGATCAACCTGTATCGCGCGCTGCTCGATCTGCCCGATCAAGGTGTGGATATGGACGACCCGATTCACCTCTCGCTGCCTACGGATGGCGAAGCGGGTGTCGGCATCTTCACGTCGGACAATCTCGAAGCGGGCTACACGTTGCGGAACTTGCTCACACTGCAAGCGC
>JBGSRB010000001.1:0-3195 GCA_041737735.1 Anaerolineae bacterium
GTTCCCGCGCGCATACACGCGCTGGCGCACGCGATCGCGCTGAACTGCTGTTCCGCCAACAGCGCCCAATCGGATTCCGGGATCGTGATCGCGTGCGCGGCAATGATCCGCGCGTCGAACATGCCCATGCGCGCCATTTGCGTCACCGCGCTGACGCCAAACTGTGCCTGTGTCAGCGCGTCTTCTTCGCCCGTCGTCGAAATGTGGATGTGCAAGCCCGTGCTGTATTTCGCCGCGATCCGCCGCTGTGCCTGCATCATCTCGGTCGAGTTATCGACGAAAAAGGCGTGCGGTCCCACCCAACCGTGCAGGCGTCCGCTGTCGTCGCCGCCGATTTCTTCGAGGAAGCCTTCGAGCTTGACCAACTCGCGCTCGCGCGCCGCCGGATCGCCCAATTCGACGATGCCATACGCCAGCGCCGCGCGCAAACCGCTTGCCCGTACCGTCGGGATAATCTGATCGGTGAAGAAGTATTGATCGGCAAACGTCGTCGTCCCTGTGCGGATCATCTCGGCGCAGGCGACCGTCACCGCTGCCGGAACCATATCCGCCGTCATAACTTCTTCGAGCGAACGGATCGCCGTCAGCCAGCCATCGAGCGTGAGCAGCGAGACGCCTTCCGCCAAGCCGCGAAACAGCGTCATCGGGGTGTGCGTGTGCGCGTTGACCAAGCCGGGCATGATCAGCTTGCCCGCGCAGTCGATCCGCTGATCGACCGTATGCGCGGGCAGCGCTGACTCGTCCCCAATGGCGGCGATACGCTGATTTTCGATTAGCACATAACCGCGATCATAGATGCGATCCGCAGCGTCGAGCGTCAGCACGAGCGCGTTATGCAGTAACAGGGTGGTCATTTAGTGCGCCTGTTTTTCGCGTAAATACTGAAGCAGATATTGTCCGGTGTAGCTGGCTTCCACGCGCGCGACTTCTTCCGGCGTGCCAATCGCCAGCAGTTCGCCGCCGCCGTCACCGCCTTCGGGACCCATGTCGATCAGCCAGTCGGCAACCTTGATGATGTCGAGATTATGCTCGATCACCAGCACGGTGTTGCCATTATCGACCAACTGCTGCAACACCGCGATCAGGCGTTTCACATCATCGGCGTGCAAGCCCGTGGACGGTTCATCGAGAATGTAGAGCGTCTGCCCGGTCGCGCGCTTGGATAACTCACGGCTCAGCTTGATGCGCTGCGCCTCACCGCCGCTGAGCGTGGTCGCGGGCTGTCCGATGCGGATATAGCCCAAGCCGACCTGTTCCAGCGTGTTCAGCTTGCTGACCATCGTCGGAATGCTGCCGAAAAACTCGACGCCTTCGCTCACGGTCATATCGAGGACGTCAGCAATCGACTTGCCCTTGTAATGCACTTGCAGCGTCTCGCGGTTATAACGTTTGCCGCCGCACACATCGCAGGTCACGTAGACATCGGGCAGGAATTGCATTTCGATCTGCAACACGCCCTGACCTTCGCATTTCTCGCAGCGCCCGCCCTTGACGTTGAAGCTGTAGCGTCCGGCGGTGTAGCCGCGCATCTTGCTTTCGGGCATTTCCGCAAACAGCGTGCGGATCGCGTCGAACAGCTTGGTATATGTGCCGGGATTACTGCGCGGCGTGCGTCCGATCGGGCTTTGATCGATGTTGATGATCTTGTCGATCTGCTCGATGCCTTCAATTGCATCATGATCGCCGGGACGCTCACGACTGCCGTTGATCACCTGCGCCATTTTGCGATACAGCACATCGACCATCAGCGACGATTTGCCGCTGCCGCTCACCCCGGTGACGCACACCAGCTTGCCGAGTGGAAATTCCACGTCGATATTCTTCAGGTTATTCTCGCGCGCGCCGCGCACAGTCAACGACTTGCCGTTGCCGGATCGGCGTTCGGGCGGTACATCGATCTGCAAGCGTCCGCTGAGATACGCGCCCGTCAGACTGCCCTCAGTGACCATCACCTCGTGCGGCGTGCCAGCCGCGACCACGCGCCCGCCGTGTTCACCCGCGCCGGGTCCCATATCGATCAGCCAGTCGGCGGCGAGCATGGTTTCTTCGTCGTGTTCGACCACCAGCAGCGTATTCCCCAAATCGCGCAGTTCCATCAGCGTCTCGATCAGCTTGGCGTTGTCGCGCTGATGCAGCCCGATGGACGGCTCATCCAGCACATACAGCACACCCGTTAAGCGGCTGCCGATCTGCGTCGCCAGACGGATGCGCTGGGCTTCACCGCCGCTGAGCGATCCCGCCGAACGCGATAGGCTGAGATAACCCAAGCCGACGTTGTTCAGGAAGTTCACGCGTGCTTCGATCTCGTTGAGAATCTGGTGCGCGATCTGCTGATCGCGGGCGTTGAGCAGCGCAGGACCCGATCCGTTCGATCCGCGCAGGCGCGCCACCCATCCGACCAGCGCGCTGACCGGAAACAGCGACACGTTGTAGATGCTCAGATCGGCAATCGTGACCGCCAGCGCTTCCGGTCGCAACCGCTGACCGTTACATGCGCTACATGGCACTTGTGCCATCGATTCTTCGATCTTGCCGCGAATATAATCGCTTTCGGTTTCCTTATAACGGCGCTCAAGGTTGTTGATGATGCCCTCAAACGTCGTGGTGTATTCCCGCCCGAAGCCGTTCGCGCTGGTGTAACGCACGCGCACTTTGCGCCCCTGCGTGCCGTAGAGGAACACGTCTTGCTGTTCGGGTGTGAGCGTATTCCACGGCGCTTGAAACGGAATGCTGTACGCATCCGCCACCGAGCGCAGCAGATTGCCGCCCCAACTATTCGGATCGTCGGTGTTCCAGCCGTTACCGTTGAGCGCGCCTTCTGCCAAGCTCAGGCTGGCGTCGGGGATCAGCAGCGCGGGATCGATCTCCAAGCGGAAGCCCAACCCCTGACACTGCGGACACGCGCCCTTGGGCGTGTTAAAGCTGAACGTGCGCGGCTCGATTTCCGGCAGGCTGCCGTGACCATTCACGCACGCCAAGTGTTCGCTGAACAGGGTATCGGTCGGTGGCTCAGTCGAAAGATCGCTGACGAGCATCACGCCGCCGCCCAATTCGAGCGCGGTTTCGATGGCGTCGGTCAGGCGCGTTTCCGCGCTGCGCGCATCCTCCGACTCGGGATCGTCGTAGTGGCGGATCACCAAACGGTCGATCACCGCTTCGATGGTGTGATTGCTGTAGCGATCAAGCTCGATGGTT
>JBGSRB010000023.1:0-3075 GCA_041737735.1 Anaerolineae bacterium
AATTGGATTCCACCGCACAACTGCCATGATTTTGTCTCCTTAACACTTGCAACCTGATTTATCGTTACATCCACAAGATAAATCAGGTGTGTAAGAGCCATATATGCGCTGCGTAGAATCTGCATCAAAAGTGCATAAAATCTGCGTTAGTGCGGCGCGCGCGCATAAATCGATGTCATTTCGCTCAGGCGGGTGCGCGCGGGTCCTTCCATTTGACGGGGCATGAAGCGCCATGTCCAGTTGCCCGCTTCTTTGCCGGGTGTGTTCATGCGCGCGTCTTCGCGCAAGCCGATGATGTCTTGCAGCGGAAAAACCGCCGTGTGCGCGACCGACATCATCGCCAACCGGATCATTTCCCAGTTAGGTTCGGCAATGCGGTGATCGATATAGGCGGTCATGTGGTTGCGGATCACGTCGTCGATCTCGTCGGTGAACCACCAACCGTTAGTGGTGTTGTTATCGTGCGTTCCCGTGTAAACGATGCTGTGCGGGCGGTGATTGTGCGGCAAAAAGCGCGCTTCGCCTGACAGATCGCCCCACGCGAATTGCAGGATCAACATGCCCGGCAGGTTGAGCGTGTCGCGCATGGCTTCGACGGGCGGTGTGATCACGCCTAAATCCTCAGCGATGATCGGCAGCGAGTCAAAGGCGAGTGCGGCTTTCACGACGTTGAAGAACGGCAGACCGGGACCAGGCATCCATTCGCCTTTCATCGCGGTGGGTTCGCTGGAAGGCACAGCCCAGAACGCCTCAAAGCCGCGAAAGTGATCGATCCGCACGAGATCGACCTGCTGTAACATGGCTTTGAAGCGCAAAATCCACCAGCGATAGCCGTCGCGTTCCATCAGTGACCATTTGTAAAGCGGGTTGCCCCAGCGCTGACCCGTTTCGCTGAAATAATCGGGCGGAACGCCCGCGACGATCTCAGGGTTGCCGGTTTTATCGAGATAGAACAGATCGCGGTTCGCCCACACATCGGCGCTGTCATGCGCGATGAAAATAGGAATATCCCCGACCAGCCGCACGCCGCGCTCGTTGGCATACTGCTTGATCGCGCGCCATTGCTCGGCAAACAGCCATTGATGAAATTTCACCTGATCAATGGTGTCGAGATGGCGGTCATGCGCGTCAACCAGCGCTTGCGGATCGCGCAGCGCGATGGCGGGTTCCCACTCAACCCACGGATGCCCGTCATACTCATGTTTGATCGAGAGGAACAGCGCGTAATCATCCAACCAGAAGTCTTCTTCCTCGCACCACGCATCAAAGGGAGCAAGCTGTTCGGGAGTCGCGTGCGCTTTGAAATTGCGATAAGCCAGTTCGAGCTTAGCTTCGTGATAGGGAATCACCCAACCAAAATCGACGTGATCTTCCGGGAAGGGCGGCACATCTGCGAGATCGCTTGCGCTCAGCCAGCCTTGCTCGACCAGCCGATCCAAGCTGATTAGTAAGGTGTTGCCCGCGAATGCCGACAGCGTTTGATAGGGCGAATCGCCATAGCTGGTGGGACCCAATGGCAGCATCTGCCAGATCGACTGCTTAGCGCTGACCAGCCAATCGACAAAGTGATATGCCCATTCACCCAGATCGCCGATGCCATATTTGCCCGGCAGCGAGGTGGGGTGCAGCAGGATGCCACTTGAACGGGGGAATAAATCCATAATTTTTCCTTTCGTCAGCGTGCGCCGATGTGAGTTTGTGGTATAGTTTGCAAGACTTCCAACACACAGATCATTTTAACGCATGGACACAATAAAAGGCACAGTCGAGCGCGTGACGTATTATAACGCCGAGAACGGCTACGGCGTGATCAAGGTGCGCGCCGAAGCGCGTTATCCCGCGGCGGAAGCGCGCGACGGCACCATTGCTGTCGTCGGCGCGATGCCCGAACTCGGCGTTGGTGAAGAAGCCCAGTTTGAGGGTGAATGGGTCGAGAACGCCACCTACGGACGCCAGTGCAAAGCCGAGCGCGTGACGCCGATCATGCCGACGACTGAGGACGGGATCATCAATTACCTATCCAGCGGGATCGTCAAAGGCATTGGGCCGCGCACAGCCGAGCGCATTGTCGAAACTTTCGGGCGGGATACGCTGGATGTGCTGAACAATCAACCGCATCGCCTGCATGAAGTGCCGGGGCTGAAAAACGAACTGGCGCGTAAGCTGGCGCGGGCGTGGATAGAGAATCAGGCGGCGCGCGATGCGATGATCTTCTTGCAGGGTTATGGCGTGTCGAGCAAGATGGCGGCGCGCATTTACAACAATTACGGCTTAGGCACGGTATCCGCCGTGCGTGAGAATCCGTATGCGCTGGCGGATGAAGTCATGGGCATCGGCTTTATTCGCGCCGACGCCATCGCGCAGGGCATGGGCTTACCCGCCGATTCACCGCATCGCGTGCGGGCGGGTTTGCACTACGCGCTCAATCAAGCGGCGTCGGATGGACATGTCTATCTGCCGCGCGCCGAACTGGTTGCTAAGACGCTGGAGCTGCTCAAAATCGATAACACGGATCGCGCAGAAGCGGCGATCAGCCAGCAGGTGTTGGCGCAGGACTTAATCGCGGATGCGGCATTGGGTGAATCGGATAGCGTGAGCGCCGAGTCGATCTATCTGCCGCTGTATTATCGCAGCGAGAGCGGCGCGGCGGATCGCGTACGTCGTTTGAATGCGGTGCCGTCGATCATGGATGAGCAGGTCGCAGGGGTGGCGTGGGGCGAATTTCTGGCTGATCTGGCGCGGCAAAATGCGGTTGCGCTGTCAGAACAGCAGCAAAGCGCTGTCCGTGCCGCGCTGACCAACAAAGTCTCGGTGCTGACGGGTGGACCCGGCACGGGCAAAACCACGACGTTACGCATGGTGATTCACGCGCTGGAGGCACTCGAATACAAGTTTGCGCTGGCGTCGCCCACCGGACGCGCGGCGAAACGCTTGAGCGAAGCCACCGGACGCGCTGCCAGCACGATCCATCGGTTGCTTGGGTTTGTGCCGGGCGAAGGCTTCGACCGCGACGAAGATAACCCGTTGAACGTCGATATGCTGATCGTCGATGAGGCGTCGATGATCGATCTGCTG
>JBGSRB010000047.1:0-2024 GCA_041737735.1 Anaerolineae bacterium
CTGGGCAGCATTGAGCGTCCGTGAGCGCGCGCGCCGCCTGCAAACATGGGCGGATGCGATCTTCGACGCACCCAACGAATTGATCGACATCATCCGCGCCGAAACGGGCAAAGTGAAGGCGGGCGCCTTTCTCGAAATCGCGTGCCTTGATAACATCGTCGCTTATTGTCGCTATCATGCTCCGCGCTGGCTCAGTCCACAGCGACGTAATGCGCTGCTGCCGATCATCCAGCGGGCGCGCGTGCATTATCACCCGTATGGTGTGGTCGGCGTGATCGCGCCGTGGAATTATCCCTATCTCAACGCGCTGATCGACGTTATTCCAGCGCTGATCGCGGGGAACGCCGTGGTCATTAAGCCGAGCGAGATCACGCCGCTGACGGCTGAATACGCGGTTGATCGTCTGCACGCGGCGGGCGTGCCGCACGATGTGATCCAGCTTGTGCATGGCGATGGGATGATCGGCGCGGCGCTGGTCGAGCAGGTCGATTATGTGGCGTTCACGGGCAGCACTGCCACCGGAAGGCGGATCGCGGCGCAGGCGGCGGAACGCTTGATCCCGTGTTCGCTCGAATTGGGCGGTAAAGACGCGCTGATCGTGCTGGCGGACGCCGATCTCGATCAGGCGGCAGCGGGCGCGGTGCGCGGTGCGTTCGAGAACGCCGGACAAACTTGCATCAGCGTTGAGCGCGTCTACGTCGAGGCGGCGGTGCATGATGCGTTGGTCGAGCGCGTGGTCGCGCGTATGAAGGAGTTCACGCTCGGATCGGGTGATGCGATGAGCATGTGCATGGGCAGTTTGACGCACGCGCGTGAGTTCGAGCGTGTGCGCGATCATCTGGCGGATGCGCTGGCGCACGGCGCGCGGATCGTGCATGGCGGCAGCCCGCGTCCTGATCTGGGCGCGCTGTTCTTCGAACCAACCGTGCTAGTTGATGTCGACCACACCATGCGGATCATGCGCGAAGAAACGTTTGGACCCCTGCTGCCGATCATGCGCGTGCGTGACGCCGACGACGCGATCCGACTGGCGAATGATTCCGACTACGGTTTATCGGCGTCGATTTACACGCGCGATCTCGCGCGCGGTGAGCGTCTAGCGCTGACCCTACAAACGGGCGATGTCGGCATCAACCGTCCGCTGCTCACGTTTGGCACGCCTTCCCTGCCGATGGGCGGCGTCAAAACCAGCGGACTCGGACGGCGCAACGGGCGCGAAGGTTTCCTGCGCTTTGTACGCACGCAGTCGATTTTGAGCGATACGCTGATCGGTTCGCCGCCCGCGCTGATCTTCGCTGACCCGCTGAGTGAGCTGGCGTTCCGCTTTATGCGCCGCGTTCGGCGGGTGCTGCCGTTTGTGTAAGGGCTGCTTGATCCGCGCGCACTTTGCGCGCCGCCTGCGCCACGCCGATCTCGTTGAACACGATCGTCAGCACGCCCATGATCACCAAAAACAGCGGGATGATCTCCAAGTTAGGCTGCGGTGTGATCTGCACCAAGCGGTTCGCGCTGATCACCGTGCCACTTAGCGGCGTGATCGTGGTCAACACACCTGCCAGTCCGGGCAGCAGCGCAATGCCCACGCCCGCACCCGCGATCTGAAAACCGATGGCGTTGGGCGCCAGTTTCGCGCCCACGCGCTTGGGCGTTTCCGCGATGAACAACGGAAATAGCGGCGCTTGCGCGAACGCCAGCAGCGCCAAACCGAAGAAGCCAACTTCCAAAACAGGATTCCACCACAGCAGCAGCGCGCCCGCCGTCGCCCCGATCAAGCAGGCGCGCATGAGATTCAGCGGACGAAAGCGCGTGATGATCGCGCCGAAGAAGATGCGCCCCACCGTAAAACTGCCCCAATATAAGCTGACCCACAAGCCCGCCTGCGTCGGATCAATGGCGCGCGCTTCGGTGAACAACGGAAACACCCACACCCCCGGCGAAGCTTCTAAGCCGCTGTACAGCAGAAACAGCGTGATGCCCAACCAAACCGCGGGTTGACGCAGCGTGCGCCCGATGTGAACGCCTCC
>JBGSRB010000048.1:0-6714 GCA_041737735.1 Anaerolineae bacterium
GCAGCCCCGAAAAGACCGCCGCAACCGCGCGCGCCATCAGCGCCAGCACGGGCAGCACAGTCGATTCACTCATCGCTGATCTTTCGGTGCAAAGCCAGATTCGCCGCCTTGCTGATGAATTCAAAGCCAAATATGATCGGCTGGATGTGCTGTTCAACAACGCGGGTGCGCTTTACAGCACGCGGCAGGAAAGCGCCGACGGCATCGAACTCACGTTTGCGCTCAACCATCTGAACTACTTTTTGCTGACCAACCTGTTGCTCGATGTGCTGAAGAACAGCGCCCCGGCGCGGATCGTCAACACGGCGTCGGGCGCGCAGTCAGCGGGGCGCATCGACTTTGATGATCTCGAATACAAGACGCGCAAATACAGCACTTTTTCCGTCTACGGATCATCCAAGCTGGCGAACATCATGTTTACCAACGAATTGGCGCGCCGCTTGGAAGGGACGAACGTGACCGCGACATCGTTTCACCCGGGCTTGGTTCAGACCGGCTTCTCGACCAATAACGGCGGCTTTTGGTCGGTGTTCGTCGCATTGGGACGGCTGTTTATGCTGACGCCCGAACAAGGCGCGGATACGGGCGTATGGCTGGCGACTTCACCGGAGATCGCCGGGGTGACGGGCGAATATTTCCAGAAGCGGAAAAGCGCGCAACCGCAATCGATCGCGCTTGATCCGGCGGCGAATGCGCGCCTGTGGGCGATCAGCGAGCAGATGGTGGGCTTGAACGTGCGCGCGTAACTAAACGCACAAGGGGCGATCCGCATGATGTGGATCGCCCCTTGTGGGTGCAATAAGATGGAGGTGGCGGGAGTCGCACCCGCGTCCGCTGAACTCGAAACAACGCCTCTACAGGTTTAGTCGGCTATTTGTTTCTCGTCACACGCCATCCCGACCGACACGGTAAGCGCATGACCAGCCGATGGATCTTAGGTTACGCTTATCGACATCACGCAACAGCATTCCGTTATTGGTGACGCCCGCCAATCCACCCGAACGGACACGGGATGGGGCGGACGCTTGGGTTACTATGACCCAAGACCTTCGCTTATACTACTTTAGGCAGCGTAAGCGAAAGCAGGTTGGTTGTTGTTGGCATTTAAGCCTTTGCCCATTTTTACGTGGTTGAGCGCCACGACCTGCCACGGTGCATCAGCCTCCAACGTCGAAGCTGTTTCACCCCCTCTTGACTTGCTCTGACCCCTATTATACCCGAACGCGCGCGTTTGTAAATGGTTATCTCGCCGCGTTCATTCCTCGAGCGCGCGGCACGGATTGCTGATCGTGCCGATGCCGTCAATCGTCACCGCGACGACATCGCCATCACCCAGAAACTTGGGCGGGTCAAAGCCGATGGCGACGCCCGATGGCGTTCCCGTGAGGATCGCGTCGCCGGGTTCGAGCGTGAACATGCGCGAACAATAGGCGATCAGGTATTTGACGCCGAACACCATATCGGCGGTGCTGGCATTCTGGCGCGTCTCGCCATTGACCGTCGTCGTGATCGTCAGCGCTTGCGGATCGCTGATCTCGTCGCGCGTGACGATGTAGGGTCCCAGCGGGCAGAACGTATCGAGACTTTTACCGCGCGTCCATTGGCTGTCGATGCGGAGTTGCAAATCGCGCGCCGAGACATCGTTGGCGATGGTATAGCCCAACACGTAATTGAGCGCGTCGTCTTCGCTGACATCGCGCGCGCGTTTGCCGATGATCACGGCAAGCTCGCCTTCGTAATCGACTTCGCTCGTGATCGATGTGCGCCACGTGATCGTTTCGTCCGCGCCGATCACGCTGCTCGGAAACTTGGCGAAGATCAACGGTTTATCCGGCGGTGTGCTGCCTGTTTCCGCCGCGTGTTCGGCGTAATTCTTGCCGATGGCGATGATCTTGCCGGGCAGCAGCGGCGCGCGGAAGCTGACTTCCGCCACGGGGTAATGTTGATAGGTGCGCGATGGCGTCACGCCGCGTCGAATCATGCCCGCCATGCTGTGATCGGGTGCGGCTAACACATACACTCGATCGTCGATAATCTCACCGAGATTGACCCGCCCGTTATGGGCAAACGTTGTCAGTTTCATGATTGCTCTTTTGTGTTTGGATTGCTCGATTTAATGTAACTTGTGCTGCATGTTGCCTCACACCTTCATGCCCTGCCGCGCTTCGCTCAAGCGCGCGTCGATCTGGCTGACCAACGCTTGATGCTCCAGCCACCACGCGGGATCGCGCTGCGCGTCGAGTTCTTCGACGCTTTTATCCTGCTGTTCCACCCACGTGTAATACTTGAGATTGTGCCAGCGTTCGCGGGCGTCGCGCGTGCCGGGCATGATCCAGTCGGTGGTCGCGGCATGGAACACGCCTTCGACGCGCCCGACGGCGGCGGCTTCGTCCAGCGTGCCGTAACATTCCGCCATGCTCTCCATCACCGAGTGATAGCGATCCAGCGCATCGGTGGCGACCGTGACGATCACATCGCCTTTGCCATAGCCGTAGAACTTTGCCGTTTTGATCGCACCCAAAATGTTGCACATCCCGCTGATGCCGAACAAGCCGCCCAACTGCTCGACCAGCGCGGCATCGATGCCCAAGCGATCAACCAGCGTTTGCCGTGCAAGTGGTTCCGCCAGCAGTTGCAAGCCCTTCTTGCTGGTTAAGTCGTCGATGCACATGAGCGCGTCCATGTTGTTGACGTTGTGAATCCACGTCACATGCTTATCGCCAATGCCCTGAATATCGTGCGCGCCATAGCCGTTGTTGTACAGCGTCGGGCATTGCGTCGGTTCTAAGCCGACGATCTGGCAGTCGGGGAACATCTGCTTGAGGCGATCCCCCGCCGCAATCGTACCGCTGCTGCCCATCGCGCTGACGAACGCCGCCGCTTTGCCGTTGCCGACACCGCGCGCGCCCAGTTCGCTCATCAATTCCGCAATCGTGTTGCCCGTCACATGGTAATGAAAGCGATAGTTGCCCATCACTTCAAACTGATTGAGAATGCGAATATTGGGATCACTGGCGCGCAGGCGCTTGGTTTCGTCGTAAATCTCCTTGACGTTGCTTTCCGAGCCGACGGTTTTGATCACGCCCGCGCCGTAGGACTCGATGCGCTCGAAGCGTTCGCGGCTCATGCCCTCAGGCAGCACCACCAGACTTTGACAGCCCATGCGCCCGCCCACCCACGCGCCGCCGATCCCGTAATTGCCGGTGGAGGGCCACACCAGCTTATGCACCGCCGGATCGACTTCGCCAAACAACATCTTTTCGAGCAGCACCGAATAGGCAGCGCCCACTTTGTGGCTGCCCGACGGAAACTCTTTGCCGTAGATCACCACGATCTCGGCGTCGATGCCCGTCAGCGCCTTGGGCAGCACGACGTGATAAACTTCGCCCTGCGGGTCGCGCCACGTGATGTTGAACAGGTTGATCGGGTCAAGCGGGTGATCATGCCGCGCGGCGGCGGCGTGCGCGCGCACATCGGGCGCGATGGTGTGCGGGTGCAGCATTTCGGCAAACGTGGGACCCATGATGGCATTGGCGGGGTTCACGATGATTAAATCTCCTCATCATCCAGTAGAAGTTGTTCCATCGCGCGCATCTCGTTGAGCAGATCGTCGCGCTGACGTGCCAACACGCGGTAACGCTGCAAATCTTCGGCGGGCATCTTCTCGCTGGTGCCGCCATGCGCCATGATCAGCGTATCGATTTCTTCATCGAGCGCCTCATATTGCAGCACAACTTGGCGATACTGCTGCACTTGGCGCAGCACTTCGCTGTCATGATCGCCCATCGGTCACTACTCCTTCGACTGGGCTGGTGTGTGGTGGATGCGCCGCCAATGTGGGCGGGCGCGCGTCGTCAAAGCCGCTGGTAGTGGCGATGATGTACAACGGTCGGTTACGCGCTTCATCATAGGTGCGCGCGACATACTGCCCCAGTATAAACAGAAAGAACAATTGAAACGAACTGAGCAGCAGCAGCAGAATAATCGTCGTCGCTTGTCCGCCGAAAAATTCTTCGCCCACGAGCAGACGCAACCCCGCCACCACCGGAATCGCCAGCAGCGCGATTGATCCCAAAATCAGGCTGATATAAATCATAATTTGCAGCGGAAAATACGAGAAACTCGTGACCGCCGTCCATGCAAAGCGGATCATCTTCCGCAGCGGATACTTGGTTTCGCCGCTGTGCCGCTGCTGACGAATATAACTGACGCCCGTTTGCTTGAAGCCCACCCAACTGACCATCCCGCGAATAAAGCGGTGATGTTCGCGCATCGACTTGAGCGCATCGACCACGCGCCGATCCATCAGGCGGAAGTCGCCCGTATCCAGCGGAATATCGATCTCGGTGATGCGGTAAATCACGCGGTAGAATATTTTCGCGGTGAACAGCTTAAACCAGCTTTCGCCTTCACGCTTTTGGCGCACGGCATACACGACTTGATAACCCGCGCGCCAGTGATCGATCATCTCACCGATCAATTCGGGCGGGTCTTGCAGGTCGGCGTCGATCAGCACGACGGCAGCGCCCGCCGCCAGATCAATGCCCGCCGTGACCGCGATCTGATGCCCGAAGTTGCGCGCAAAGTGGATCGTTTTCACACGCGGGTCGCGTGCGCTGAGCGCGTCGATCATGCGCGGCGAATCATCCACGCTGCCATCGTTGACCATGATCAATTCCCACGCGACATCGGTGGCTTCCATCACGGTGCGAATGCGATCATACAGCAGGTCGATGTTGCCCTGCTCGTTATAAATGGGTGCAACGATGGAGACAAGTGTTTGCGTGGTCATGTGTCCTCAAGTCAAATGTACGACGGTTACGGTCGATTTAACCGATAGATATACCAATTCTGTTCAGGTAACAACTCGATCATATCGTAGTTGTCAGAGATAAATTCTACGACTGCCTCATATTCAGTATTCGTGCCATTGCTCTCGGACCAACGCGCGTATGCCTCACGATCAAGCGGTGGCTGTCCGCCAAAGAAATTATCATCGGCACGCACCGTATCAACAATAAATGTAGGCGAGTTAGCATAGATGCTGTCTAGAACTTCGGTTGCTAAACGTGAAGTTAACTGAGAATCGATTGAGAATAATACACCCTGATAAATAAAGCGGGTGGAAGACACACGATCAATATCCCATAAAATAGGTACTTCATGTCCCCATACCAAAACAGAATCAGAGGCTGTAGTGTATGTTCGCAAGTAGTCGGATGTGGGGGTTCGCATGGCGATTTCACGACTATTTACGCTGCTGCTAGTGAAGACTTGGCGATAATTGGATGCGATACGATACCCATACCAACTAAGCGCAACCACAGTAGCCAAACTCGCCATTGCCACTATAACCCGCCGACGCGGATAAGTCTTAAACACCAAGTACAAGTAGTGAATAACAAAAGCGATCAACCAGCTTAACGGCAAAAACCACGTAAAAGTGTATTGGGCAAAATTAAACCCGGATAAACTAGATAGTATGATTTCGATAGGCAAAAGCAGCAGCGCCAGCACCACACCAACCGCTAACTTTGTTCCGCGCACACGCTCGAAAATTGCTAAGCCGGCACCAAACCCTGCTAGCAAAACAAAAGGCAGTTGCACATTAAGTACGTGAGTACGTAGAAAACTGATGCGGTCGCCGAAACTGTTTACTGTGCTATAGGCGGAGTTAAACACAAATGCAGCTTCAGTTAAGTCATTTAACGCATTATGCAGGGCAAAATACAGCGCGACCAAGGCAATAGGAATGATAAAGCCTAAAATGGATAACAGCGCTATCACGGGAACACGTAGATTAGCGGAACGCGCATACAGTAAAATGCAGAGTGCCGCCGCTGCCCCAGCTCCTACCAAATTAGGCTTGAGCAAAAATAAAGCGGCTGTGCATACACCAAGGGCGACAGCAGCAAAATGAGTACGGTTATTGTGGGTTACGAGTAAATGCAGAATGTAAAATATGCCGACTTGGGCAGTAATTGCATATAACTCAGGCACATAACCTTTATCAATTCGCGCCAACATCAAATAAAACACAAGGGTGCCAACTAGCGCGTCCGGCAACGATAGTTGGCGCTGCATCAAACGGAATGAACCAAACCCCGCTACAGCAATCAGTAGCGTTTGCAGCGCAAAGACACCCCATTGCGACCCCTGCCCTAAAATCAAGCCCAGTGCGCTAATATAGTAAACAAGGGGCGCTTTATGATCCCAAATGTCACGATAGGGAATTTCCCCCTGTAAAATCCCCTCCCCTATGTAGAAAAACACCGACGCATCACGAGGGGGCATGGTCCAAATAGCGGGACTGCTACGAAACATGACAGCAGCGGTCAAAATCACAAAGAAGATGTAGAGTGCTAGGGGTGTGCGAATAATTCGGGTCACGAATCCATCCATCTTTGGCTGCATTTTGGTAGCACTAAAAGCGGGTGATTGGCTAAAAGAATCGTGTGCGGTCATGTGTCCTCAAGTCAAATCAAGCGCGCGGCGCACCGCGTCAACGTTGGGGGCGGCGCGGACACCCACACCCACCGCTTGCTGCGCGCGACGCACATCTTTCAAGCCGTTCCCGGTGAGCAGCAGCGCAACTGAATCGTGGGGTGTAATCCAATTTAATTCTACCGCACGTTGCGCCCCTGCGTAAACTGCCGCCGCTGCGGGTTCGGCAAACACACCCGTTAACCGCGCCAGCGTCGGGATCGCGCTCAG